>NZ_CDWRCK010000254.1:0-2111 GCF_977927595.1 Frankia sp. CcWB3 | reverse complement strand
CCTCTACCAGCCGACAATATCACTACTAGTTAGTATAAATGCCACAATTTGTAACCTGAGAACCCTCCATCCAACATCACGCCCACGTTCACGTGTCGTATGCCGCGGCAACCCGCCCGCTGGCGGCCAACCTGCGGGAGGCTGTCAGTGTGCAGTGGAATGACCGGCCTCCGGGTGATCTCAACGAAGAGCTCACCGTCGAGCTGACGATCCGTCCGCATCCCGGACCGGTATCCGAACTCGGGAGTCGGCCAGCGGACCCGGGGCGTGCCCGCCCCCGTCACGGCGGTGTCGACCGAACCCCCGGCGGCTGCCCCGAGGCCGGCGAGGCCAAGGCTCGCCTGCGGGCCCGGCTGCTGATACAGCGCCGCGCATCCATGGCCCTGCGTCGGGGCTCGCTGTCCAGGTCGGATGCGTCCCGACTGGCCAACCGCATCCAGCGGCTGCCCGAGGTGGAGGCCGCGCGGTGCGTGGCGGCGTATGTGGGGCTGCCCGGCGAGCCGGACACCGCCGAGCTGCTTGATCGACTGCTGGCTCGCGGGGTGCGGGTGCTGTTGCCCGCCCTGCGCGCCGATCTCGATCTGGACTTCCGGGAGCACGTCGGAACACTGGTGCCCGGCGCGCTGGGTACCCGCGAACCACCGGCGGCGGCACCCCGCGGGGTTCTCGCCGAGGCCGACGTGGTGATCATCCCGGCGCTCGCGGTCGACCGGGCGGGCCGGCGTCTGGGGCACGGTGGGGGCTCCTATGACCGGGTGCTGGCCCGGGTGGGCGCCGACGTTCCGGTGATCGCCGTCCTGCACGACCAAGAGGTTCTGGATGAGGTCCCCACGGAGTCCCACGATCACAACGTAAAGATCATCATCACGCCGAGTCGTACGCTACGGTGCGAACCAACCGACGGCACCGGGGAACATCTCGGGCCCTCTACAAGCTAAAGTTGGCAGTCTCCACGTCAGAGTGCCAACTCCGGGAGGAGCACGTGCCTACCTACCAGTACCGCTGCACCGACTGCGGGCGTGACCTTGAGGTCGTACAGAGCTTCAGCGACGTATCACTGACGGAGTGCCCAGCCTGCGCCGGGCGACTTCGTAAAGTGTTCGGTTCGGTGGGCGTGGTGTTCAAGGGCAGCGGCTTCTACAAGAACGACAGCCGGTCCAACTCCTCCGGCGGGTCCGCGCAGCACCGTCCCAAGGACATCGGTGACGCCACGGCCACGAGCAACGGCAGCGAGGCGACATCCGGAGGGAGCACCAACAGCTCCGCCAGCTCGGACTCGTCGTCCTCGACCTCGTCGGGCGGCACCGCCACGGCCTCCTCGACGACGTCGGCTCCGGCCTCCAGCACCGCGGCGGCCTGACCAGCCGCTGGATCCACCCAAGGCGTCCGGGCGTCTCGGCCTGGACGCCTTGGGCATGCCCGGGCACGGAGTACCCAGTTCCTCCCCGCCGCGGCTCACCCACCGACCCCCGGATGCGGTGACCGGGAGATGCCGGAGAGGGTTTCCAGATCTTGCGTCACACCATGGCCTTGGAAGCCATCTCTTCATGCCCGGCTACAGCCAGCTCAGAGTTCGGACTTACTCATCTAACGGAAGCCCTTCCGCCCCACTGGCGGCGATTTCTGGCCGCCCTGGACCGGCCACGCCACCGGACGGCCCGGAGCCCTGGTGCCGGCCAGATCTGACCTGATGCGGTGACCTCGGCCGATGGCCGGGACGCCTACTGTTTGCGCCGCCGATAGTGCTCCACGATCCAGGCGTCTACCTCTCGCTTGCGCCAAACCCGGGTGCCTTTGGCACCGCTACCCATCGGCGCGTTGATGACCTGCAAGGGCGCCGGAAACCGGGAGTCCTTGCGTGTCCAGTAGTCTACCGCCTGGCGAGTGATCTTGAGTTGGAACGCGATGTCCCCGATGCCGACCAACTGCTCACCGTCGTCCACGCGGAACATCGTAACCACTTTGCTCTTCCTCAAGAACCTCGCTAGGGTCTAATTTGCTGAGCAGCAAATAGACGGAAGAGGAAACCATGCCCCCCACCCCTCGCCGCCTGGATGAGGTCCGGGCCCTATTAGGGCCTGTTTGGGAAGTTTATCGGGGCAGCCATTTGT
>NZ_CDWRCK010000253.1:0-6051 GCF_977927595.1 Frankia sp. CcWB3 | reverse complement strand
GGGGACGAAGGTACGAGTGCCGTCGTGCCGAACCGGTCCGCGTCGGGGCTCTGCCATCCGTTCGCGGGCCCGGCATCGCGGCCGGCGGACGCGGGTCCGCCACCCGCTCCCGCGTCCACCCTCTCACCCGACCGCCGCCCGAGGTACTGGCCCGACGGATCGACGATCATGAGAACGTTGTCCGGCTCGCCCGGCGTGACCCCGAAGGACGGCATCTGCGCCGGCGGGGCCGACGGCAGGTAGAGGGTGAAGGTGCTCCCACGGCCGACCACGCTGGAGACCGCGATGGCGCCGCCCAGCAGGCGGGCGATCTCCTTGCTGATCGACAGGCCGAGCCCGGTGCCGCCGTAGCGACGCGACGTCGTGCCATCCGCCTGCTGGAACGCCTCGAAGATCATCCGAAGCTTCTCGGCGGCGACCCCGATTCCGGTGTCGGTGACCGCGAACGACAACACCGTGCCCGCGGAACACAGGCTCGGCGAGAGGAAGGGCAGATCCGACCGGGCGACGGTGACGTCGAGCCGGACGGTGCCGGTGTCGGTGAACTTCACCGCGTTCGACAGGAGGTTCTTCAGCACCTGCTGGAGGCGCTGCTCGTCGGTGACGAACTCGGCTGGCACGTCGGGAGCGAGGTTGACCTGGAATGACAGGCCCTTCTCCTCCGCCACGGGGCCGAAGACCCCGGCGACCGCGTCGCAGAGCGCCGCTGTGCGCACGGTGGTCGCATCGACGTTCATCTTCCCGGCGTCGACCTTCGACAGGTCCAGGATATCGTTGATCAACTCGAGCAGCTCGGAACCGGCGGAGTGGATCGTCTCGGCGAAGTCGATCTGCTTGCGGGAGAGGTTACGGTCCGGGTTGTCGGCCAGCAGCTTGGCGAGGATGAGCAGACTGTTGAGCGGCGTGCGCAGCTCGTGGCTCATGTTCGCCAGGAACTCCGACTTGTACTGCGACGACAGCGCCAGCTGCTCGGCCTTCTCCTCCAACCCGATGCGGGCCAGCTCGATCTCGTGGTTCTTCTCCTCGAGCAGCGCCGCCTTCTCCTCGAGCTCGTTGTTCGTCCGCTGCAGCTCGACCGACTGCGAACGCAGCTCCTGGGTGAGCCGCTGGGACTGGGCCAGCAGCTCCTCCGTCCGAGCGTTCGCCATGATCGTGTTCAGCACCACCCCGATGGTGTCGACGAGCTGGTCGACCAGGGTGAGGTGCAGCTCGGAGAACGGCGAGAACGAGGCCAGCTCGATGACGCCGAGCACCTGGTTCTCGAACACGACCGGCACGACGACCAGGTCGCACGGCGGCGCCTCGCCGAGTCCGCTACGGATGTTGAGGTAGCCGGCGGGTACGTGCTCGACCCGGATACGGTCGCGCTCCAGGGCCGCCTGCCCGATGAGTCCTTCGCCGAACAGGAAGGTGCCGTCCGAGCGGCGCCGGGGCACCGAGCCGTAGCCGGCGACGTAGCGCAGCTTGTCACCCTCGATGAAGTCGAGCAGGTAGACCGTGCCCTGCTGGGCGTTGACCGCGGGCGCCATCTCGCTGATGATCATCTGGCAGACTGCGTAGAGATCGCGCTGGCCCTGCATCTTGCTGCCGATCCGGGCCAGGTTGGACTTCAGCCAGTCCTGCTGGGCGTTGACCTCGGTGGTCTCGCGCAGTCGCGCGATCATCTGGTTGATGTTGTCCTTGAGCTCGGCGACCTCGCCCTCGGCCTCCACCGAGATGGACCGGGTCAGGTCACCGCGGGTCACCGCGGTGGAGACGTCGCCGATCGCCCGCAGCTGGATGGTCAGCGTGGACGCCAACTGGTTGACGTTGTCGGTGAGGTCCTTCCACGTTCCGGCGACTCCGGCTACGGTGGCCTGACCGCCGAGCTTACCCTCGACGCCGACCTCCCGGCCCACCCGGGTGATCTCCGCGGCGAACGAGGAGAGCTGGTCGACCATCGTGTTGACGGTGTCCTTCAGCTCAGCGATCTCACCCTGCGCGGTCACGGTAATCTTCTGGCTCAGGTCGCCGCGGGCCACCGCCGTGGTCACCAGCGCGATGTTGCGGACCTGGCTGGTCGGGTTGCCCGCCATCGAATTCACCGACTCCGTCAGGTCCCGCCACACCCCCGACACCCCGCGCACATGCGCCTGGCCGCCCAGGTTGCCCTCCGTGCCCACCTCACGGGCGACCCGGGTCACCTCGTCCGCGAACGACGACAACTGGTCCACCATCGTGTTCACCGTGGTGCCGATCCGCAGGAACTCCCCACGCACCGGCTGGCCGGCGATCTCCAACGCCATGTGCTGGGACAGGTCCCCCTCGGCCACCGCCGCTATGACCCGCGCCACCTCGTGGGTCGGCCGGGCCAGGTCGTCGATGAGGGAATTCACCGCCTGCGTCATGTCGGACCAGCCGCCGGGGCTGCCCATGTCCTCCATTCGCAGGGTGAGCCGGCCGTCACGGCGGATCACCTTGCTGACCCGGGCCAACTCACGCGCGTGGCGCTCCTGGATGGCGGCCAGCTCGTCGAACTTGCGCACCACGTCACCGGCGTAGCCGTCCCGCGCCGCGAGGCGGGTCGAGAAGTCGCCCTCGCACAGGCGGGTCAGCCCGTGCAGGAGATCCGCGATCAGCTCGTCGGCGGCGGCCATCGGCGCCCGAGTGTCGTCCGCGGGAAGGGATGCATGGGGCACGATGGTCGCGGTAGCGTCACCGCCGGGTGCATCCAGATCATGACGAGCCGAGGGTTGCGGGTCGTATGCGGGGCTCATTGGTCTCCTACCTGAGCTCGGTCGACACGATCGTCCCGGATCCCGGGCCGGGCGGAGGACCCGGGTCAAGGGCGGTCTCCCACGGGCACCAGCGTGGGGCGGCGTCGGTGGACAGGTGACACCAGCCGCCAGTATCCGCCTCACGATGGACAACGCAGGAGAGACTGAGCACATGTATGGCGCAGCAGGGGGTGGGACGATGCCGGCGCGCGCCATCGCGTTGCCACCGACGCCCGACTCCCCCCGGGCCGCCCGGCGCTTCCTGCTCGAGGCGTTGCACGGGCGGCTGGACGACGACCTGTTGGACTCCGCGCTTCTGCTCGTCACCGAGCTGGTCACCAATGTCGTCGTGCACGCGGGCACCTCGGCCACCGTGGAGGTGCGCGCGGACGGTGACGGCGTGCGGGTCGGGGTCGCCGACCGGCATCCGGTCCGCATCGGCATGGCCCGGGTAAAGAAGGTCGGGGACGCCGACTTCGGCATCGACGGGCTGCGCGAGGACGGCCGCGGCCTCGCCCTCGTTGACGCGCTCGCGACGAGCTGGGGGACCGAGCACGGCCGCGGTGGCAAGACCGTCTGGTTCCGCCTGGGAACCGTCGGCGACGGCTCGCACACCCCGGCGGCGGGCGACGACGAGGCCGCCGGTGCCTCGTCGTCCGCGTCCTCGTCCTCGCCCGCTGTGGCTGTGACCAGTCCCGCGCCCCGCGCGGCCCCGGCCCCCGTGGTACCGGCGCGTCCGGTCCGACTGATAGCCCGGGACACCGCCCGTGCTCTCACCGCCGAGGGCGAGGTCAGCGAACTGCTCGCGCAACTGGTGGACGCGCTCGCGGTAACCGCTGGGCTGGTGCGGCGTCCCGGGCGCGACGGCGGCCGGTTGGAGACCGTGGCCACGCTTGGGGCCGTCAGCTCGGTCACCGAGGCGCTCTCGTTCCCGCTGGATCCGACGCAGGAGAGCCTCGGCGAACTGCTGCTCTGGCCGGCGGCCGGCGGCCGCCCGAGTGGTTCGGGCGGCACCGGCGGTTCGGGCGGAGCGGAGGTCTCTGGCGAGGTCCGCTGGACGGATGCCGCCGCGGCGGCCGGGCTGGACGTGGAACGCATCCGCCTGACGACCCGATGGATGGCCCTGGCCCTCGGCGGCGGCGACATGCGACGCGCCGAGGAACGCCGCATCGGGATGCTGTCCTTCCTCGCCGAGGCGTCCGATCTGCTGGCGGGCAGCCTGGACCTGAGCCGCTCGCTGGCGCTGCTCGCGCGGTTGCCGGTCCCACGGTTGGCCCAGTGGTGCGCGGTGTACCTGCACCGGGAGAACGCCGATCCCGCCCTGTGGGCGGCGGCGCACGCGGAGGAGAATGCGGCGGGCGCCCTCACCGCTGCCGCGGTCGACCCGGACGGCCTGTTGATGGCGGCGGTGCGCTCCGCGAGCGGAGACCGGGTGCGTTCGCTGACCGCGCTCGGCGGACCGGCGCTCGTGATGGTACTGCGGGCCCGGCGGCAGGTACTCGGGGTGCTCGCGCTCGGCCGCCCCGAGGGCAACGCCTTCGCCGCGGACGAGATCGATCTACTCGCCGACCTCGCGCGCCGGGCCGCCTTCGCAGTCGACAACGCCCGGCTCTACAGCCGGCAGGTGGAACTGGCCGGCACGCTCCAGGCGGGTCTGCGCCCACCGGAGCTGCCGATGATCGAGGGACTGGATCTCGGTTCCGCCTATGGCGCCGCGCAGTCGGCGGGTCTCGACGTCGGCGGCGACTTCTTCGACCTGCTGTCGGGTCCGCTCGGCTGGACGATCGCCATCGGCGACGTCTGTGGCAAGGGTGCAGAGGCCGCCACCGTGACCGGGGTGGCCCGCGCCGTCCTGCGGCTGCTGACGGGCCGGGGTACGGAGCTCGGCGAGGTGCTGCTCGAGTTGAACCGGACCCTGCGCGACGCCACGTCGTCTCATCCGAACGGGCAGAGCCGGTTCTGCACCCTGGCCGCCGCCGCGATCATGGCGCCGGCCGGCGGACCCGCGGGGAGCGAGTCCGCCGACACCAGCACCACACCAGCACCAGCACCAGCACCGGCACCGGCACCGGCACCGGCACCGGGATCCGACTGCGGCTGTTCCTCGCCGGCCATCCCCAGCCGGTGGTGCTGCACGCTGACGGGCACGCCTCGCTCGTCGGTCGCCCGGGAACCCTGCTCGGCGTCCTCGACGACGACGAGGTCTCGTTTCCGGGGTTCGAGATCGTCCTGCGCCCGGGCGAGTCACTGGTCTTCTACACCGACGGGGTGATCGAGGCCCGCAATGGCGGGAAGCTGCTCGGCGAGGACCGGCTCCTCGACGCGATCGGGGGGTGCGCGGGACTGTCAGCGCAGGGGATCGCGGATCGCGTCCTGGCCGCCGCCGAGCGGTTCGCCGGCGGCAACCTGCGCGACGACGTCGCGATCCTCGTGGCGCGCGTGCCCGGCTGACCGGCATGATGGGCGCTCCGGGCTACCTCCGAGGGCACCTCCGGTACGCCCGCGGGCGTACCGTGGGCCCCGGACCCCACGGGCACGAAGGCCCGGGCCCCACGGGCACGAAGGGCCCACGGAAGGGCCCACGGAGAGGAGACACCACCGGGCGCCGTGCCGGATGCCGTATCGGCATGGCCTCAAGAGGTGCGATCCGGAAACAGAGGCTTCAATCCCCACCCAGTGGGTAGAGCCACCTCGATATCCTCGCACAGGCTTGGTGGTCGATGAGCGCGTTTTCGGTCCCGATGGATGTGGTACGGCAGGCAACGTCCAGTTGCCCACCCGCAACCCACATACTCGCCGAGCTCCCCTATCTGCCCTCTGCCGTCCCGCAGGCCCGCAGGGTGCTCCGTGAGGGCATCCGGCTGGCGGACCTTCCCGAGGACGTGCGCGGCACCGCCGAGCTGCTCGTCAGTGAGCTCGTGACGAACGCGGTCAAGTACGGGCAGCCGCCGCTGTGGCTGCTCATCGAGATACGGCCCGGTCTAATCCACGCGTCCGTGTCGGACACCTCGACGGTCCTGCCGCAGCGGCGTGAGGCCGCGCCGGACGCCGAGGGCGGTCGCGGCCTGCTGGTTCTCGACACGTTGGCGGGCAGCTGGGGGACGGTGGCGGTCGAGTCAGGGAAGTACCTGTGGTTCGACCTGCCCGTGCCGGTTCTGCCGGCGCCGGTGATGGGTCGGCGGTCCACCTCCGTCCCCGAAGCCGACGGCGCGGCATCCCCGGACGCCGGGAACTCCTCGCTGCCCGAGGGGCCGTCGTCCGCCGACGGGTCGTCACCGACCGAACCCGCCGAACC
>NZ_CDWRCK010000252.1:0-6076 GCF_977927595.1 Frankia sp. CcWB3 | reverse complement strand
TCCCGCGTCGGGGCCGTGGCCGGTATCGCTGTGCTCGATTCTGCCGCGCCGCCAGGAGTGCGTGAACCTCGCCGTCCCGGTCTGCGTCTCCTCCTCGCACGTCGCCTGGTGCTCCCTGCGGATGGAACCAGTGTTCATGATGCTCGGCCAGACGGCGGCGATCGCGGCCGGAAGCGGGATTCGCCAGGGCGTCGCCGTTCAGGACGTCTCTTACTCCGACATCCGCGCCGCGTTGCAGCGGGTGCGCGTTCCACTGCCGGCTGCCGAGGGGTGACGCCGTGCTGGCCCGTGTCGTGTCCCGCACTGACACATGACTGATACATGACTGATGCGCGCGAAAAGGGAAGTCGAAGGACTTCTACGTCCTCCGGCGCACGGTGTTCGCCTTGTTGCGCCGCGAGGGGGCGTCCTGATCCACCGGCGTGAGCGGCTTCACCGACGTGGGCGGCGTCATCCCGCAACGCCCGAGCCGTGGCCTATGGTGCCGTCGTGACACCGTCCTCGAGCCCGGAGCCGCCCTCCCTACCGCTTGCTGAGGAGGATGGCGCCGCGCCTTCTTCTGACGACACGCCCGTGGGACGCTCTGCGGGTTCCGACCCCGCACCTGTCGGTGCCCAGCCACCGACCACCGGCCGCGAGCGCCGCATCCCGCCGCCGGAGCAGTTCCGTGGGCCAGTCATTGCCCGGCGTGGCCAGGTGGAGCACTCCACCACGGATCAGCGCCTGCTCGACACCCGCAGCCCCTCGGGGTTCGTCCATTCCGACCCGTGGCGGGTCATGCGGATCCAGAGCGAGTTCGTCGAGGGTTTCGGCCTGCTCGCCGAACTGCCACGGGCGGTGACCGTCTTCGGCTCGGCCCGGATTCCCCCGGACAGCCCGTTCTACGAGCAGGGCCGGCTGCTCGGCGCCGCGCTCGCCGAGGCCGGCTTCGCGGTGATCACCGGCGGGGGGCCGGGCGCGATGGAGGCGGTGAACCGTGGGGCCCAGGAGGCCGGCGGCCTGTCGGTGGGCCTCGGTATTGAGCTTCCCTACGAGCAGCGGCTCAACGACTGGGTCGACCTCGGCGTCAGTTTCCGCTACTTCTTCGTCCGCAAGACGATGTTCGTGAAGTACGCCGAGGCGTTCGTGATCCTCCCCGGTGGGTTCGGCACGCTCGACGAGCTGTTCGAGGCGCTGACTCTGGTCCAGACCGGCAAGGTCACCCGGTTCCCAGTGGTGCTGATCGGCTCCGAGTACTGGTCGGGACTCGTCGACTGGATGCGGACGACCCTGCTGCCCGCCGGCCTGGTCCAGGAGCGGGACCTGCAGATCCTCTCGATCACCGACGGCATCCACGAGGCCGTGCGCATCATCCTGGAGGGAACCGCCGGGCACACCCGGCCCGCAGGTATGGATATTCCGTGAACATCTGCGTGTACTGCGCCTCCTCCGAGCTGATCGACCCCTCGTACGTCCTGCTGGCGGCCCAGACCGGCACCGAGCTTGCCCGGCGCGGCCACACCCTGGTCTCCGGCGGAGGCTCGGTGTCGTGCATGGGGGCGATCGCCCGGGCGGCGCGGGCCGGCGGAAGTTACACGGTCGGCGTGATCCCGCGGGCGCTGGTCGCGATGGAGGTCCGCGACCTGGACGCGGACGAGATCATCGTCACGGAGACCATGCGGGAGCGTAAGGCGCTCATGGACGCGCGCTCGGACGCCTTCCTGGCTCTGCCCGGGGGCCTGGGCACCCTTGAGGAGCTGCTTGAGGTCTGGGTCGCCGGGGTCCTGCGCATGCACACCAAGCCCGTGGTGGTCCTCGACCCCGACGGGGTCTTTGCCCACCTGCGGATCCTCGTCGACGAGATGGTCGACCGCGGGTTCGTCCGCCCGCGCGCCCGGGACACCCTCTGCTGGGCGACCGGCATCGGCGAGGCGGTGGACTTCCTGGAGGCGGGTGTGACAGAGGCGACCGTCACCTCGCCCCCGCCCCCGACCCTGCGGGAGATCGTCGAGGGCGACTGAGCCCGTTCCTGTTCCTGTTCCTTGCCTATCCAGAGGGTTTCGTGTCCGAAAAATCCCTCTGGATAGGCGAGCTGGCTGGGTAGGCGAGGGCGGTCCTCAGGCGAGGCCGCGGCGGGCGACGGCGAGGTCGACGTCGCCCCGGATCGCCGCGACCATCCGCAGCGTCCGCCACGTCGCCGCCACCTGGTGCGCCCGGAAGACCCGGGCCCCGAGCCAGGCGCTGACCGCGGTCGCGGCCAGCGTGCCCTCCAGGCGTTCGTCGATGCCGGTGTCCAGGGTCTCCCCGACGAAGTCCTTGTTCGACAGCGCGACGAGCACCGGCCACCCGGTGGCGACCAGTTCCGGCAGCCGGCGGGTGGCCTCGAGGGAGTGGCGGCTGTTCTTGCCGAAGTCGTGCCCGGGATCGACGAGGATCGCATCCGGCCGGACCCCGAGCGACACCGCCCGCTCGGCGAGCCCCACCGTGGTGGCGACGATGTCGGCGACCACGTCGTCGTAGACCATCCGGTGCGGCCGGGTGCGCGGCGGCAGATGGCCGGCGTGGGTGCAGACCAGACCGGCGTCGAACTCGGCCGCGACCTCGGCGAGCGCCGGGTCCACCCCGCCCCAGGCATCGTTGAGCAGGTCGGCGCCCTCACCCGCGACGACCCGTCCGACCTGCGCGCGCCAGGTGTCGACGCTGATGACCAGCCGGGGGTGGCGGGCCCGGACCTCGGCGACGAAGCCACCCACGCGGCGCAGCTCCTCGGTCGCACTCACCTCGCCGCCGGGCGCGGCCTTCACCCCGCCGATGTCGATGATCCCCGCCCCCTCGTCGACCGCACGGTCGACCGCAGCCAACGCCTCGGCCGCACCGTACGTCGCCCCGCGGTCGAAGAAGGAGTCCGGGGTGCGGTTGACGATCGCCATCACGATCAGCTCGGTCGGCTCGAAGGTCCGCGGACCCAGTCGTAGCGGATCCCGCCGTAGCGGGGCCGGGTGGGCAGCGTCGGCATGCACCGGGCCAGCCTGCCAGAATCACCGCGATCGGCGGGCCGTGGCAGGATCGGATGCGTGGTGCTCGTCATCGAAATTGTGATCGTGGCCGCCGTCGTCTTCGCGGTGGCCGCGCTGGCCGTCGGTCGCTTCGATCGGCTCGCCCCGGCGCCGCCGGACGGCGCTCCCACCGGACTACCTGTCGGTACGGTAACAGCCGGCGACATTGCCCGCACGCGGTTCGGGATGGCGCTGCGTGGTTACCGGATGGCCGAGGTTGACGCCGTCCTGCTTCGGCTGGCCGACGAGCTGGCCTGGCGGGACGAGGAGCTGGTCCGGCTGGCCGCGTTCGCGCGCGTCGACACCGCGCCATCGCCGGACGGGCATCGGGTTACTCGCTCGCCACAGATCGACGAGTGATCGCCGCCGCCTGTCCGTGGCATCCGCCGACTGTCTGTGGCATTACAATCGACTGTTGGTAGCCGGTCGATCTGGCCTACGCAGGGACACGTACAGGCGCCGCCGTCAACATCGATGCCCACCTCTTGATGTTGCGGCGGGCGACTGTTGTGATGCCGCGCAGAGACGTGTTTCGGTTTGCGGTCCGGTCTACGGGATAATCGTCGTCAGATGCAGGTCCGACGGCAGGAAGAGGTGCACCGATGGCGGCCATGAAGCCGCGGACGGGTGACGGTCCGCTCGAGGTGACCAAGGAGGGGCGCGGCATCGTCATGCGTGTCCCGCTGGAGGGGGGCGGTCGGCTCGTCGTGGAACTCACCGCCGACGAGGCGAGTGCGCTGGGGGATGCCCTGAAGACCGCGGTCGGTTAACCGTCCGTGTGTCCGTCCGTGTGCGCTGTCCTCGCGCCTGTCCCGCGGGCAGCCGGGTCCCGTCGTGGTCCGGCGGTCCCGGCGAGAAGGCCGGCATGAGCATCGTTGATTCCGCGCCAGGCCCGGCGATCGACGGGCTCATCAGGCTTCCTCTCAGCGTCACCCTACGGTCCGCCACCGTCGCCGGCGTCGAGCCCGCGACCGTCGCCCTGGTCCTCGCGTCGTCCGAGAACGGACCCGTGTTCGATGAGACTGCCCGCGGCGTCGGCGCCGATCTAGGACTGGATCTCGCGCTGCTGGTCGAGTCCGAGTCCCTGCGCGGTGATGCGGGTTCGGTGCTGGTGGTGCCGTTGGCCCGGACGGCTCGGCCGACCCGGCTGCTCGTGGTCGGCATCGGCGCCGGTCAACCGGGTGACTGGCGGGCCGCGGGCGCCGCGCTCGCCCGCCGCGCCGGGGCACCGGACCGGCTCGCGGTGGTGGCGGAGCCCGGCGATCCGGGCCTGAGGGCCTTCACCGAAGGTCTGGCGCTAGGCGCCTACCGGGCCGCTGGAGTGCCCGACCCGGCTGGCGGAGTGCCCGACCCGGCCGGCCGGCCCGGGCCGGAGAACGGCGTGCCCGGCGACGTCATCGTGCTCACCGGTCGGGCGGACGAGCCTGGGGCGGCGGCCGCGGTCGACGCCGCGCGGGCGGTGGCCACCGGGGTATACATCGCCCGCGATCTGGTCAACATGCCGAGTCTGGTGAAGTCACCCGCGTGGCTGGCGAACCGTGCCGTGCGCATCGCCGCGTCGGCGGGTCTCGACGCGACCCTGCTCGGCCCCGACGATCTTCCGGCGCAGGGCTTCGGGGGGTTGTGCGCCGTCGGTGAGGGTTCCCCTCGGCCGCCCTACCTGGTCAAACTCGAATATCACGGGCCACCGCGGACTTCTGGCGAGGCCGGGTTGGCGGGATCCACCGGATCGGCGGGATCCACCGGGTCAGCGGGGCCGGATGGTTCGTCGGCGGGCCGCTTCACCGATGGTCACCGGGTCCTGGTCGGGAAGGGAATCACCTTCGACTCGGGCGGGCTCTCCCTGAAGCCGGCCGTCCCGATGGCCGGCATGAAGACTGATATGGCGGGCGCGGCGGCGGTGCTCGGGGCGATGACCGCGTTGCCGGCGTTGAACGTGCCCGGGCGCGTCACCGGTCTGCTCTGCCTGGCGGAGAACATGATCGGTGCGACTGCCATGCGTCCCGGCGACGTCATCACCTGCTGGGGCGGGACCACGGTGGAGGTACTGAACACCGACGCCGAGGGTCGCCTGGTGCTGGCGGACGGCCTCGCCTACGCCGCGGGCGCGCTCGACGCGGATGTCATCGTCGACCTCGCCACGCTGACCGGAGCGATCGCCGTGGCGCTCGGCCGGCGCACCGCCGGGCTGTTCAGCTCGGACGACCAGTTGGCGGCGGCGCTGTCCGCCGCGGCGGACAGCGCCGGGGAACGGGTGTGGCGGCTGCCGTTGGTGGAGGAGTACCGGGCGGCGATCGACTCGCCGGTGGCGGACCTCGCCAACATCGGCCGGGCGCTGGACGTCGGGGGCGGTTCCATCACCGCGGCGCTGTTCCTGCGGGAGTTCGCGGGCCGGCGGCCCTGGGCGCATCTGGACATCGCGGGCACCGCACGGTCGGACGCCGACGACGGCGAGATCAGCCGGGGCGGCACCGGGTGGGGGGTGCGTACCCTGCTGACCTGGCTGTCGGGTGGGCCGTCCCAGGCACCGGCGGCCTGAGTAGAACCCCGGAACCCCCAGACGTGTCCCGGGTACCCCTGGGTGTTGCCGGGCCGCGAAGGGGAGGTCAGGCCGCGAGACGCAGGAGCACGGCCTCGTATCCCCGGGCGATGTCCTCGGAGAGGACCAGGGAGACCCGGAGCACCACGGTGCGCTGGACGAAGACGTACTCGGTGACGAGCGGGTTGTCGGCGGTGACGGTGAGGAGCTTCGTCGCCCGCCGCTGCGCGCTCTCCGCGTCCGCGAAGACCTCGATCGCGCCGCCGCGCTCGATCGCGTCCGCGGGGCTCCCGGAGACCTCGTTGACGCCCACCCGCGGATCGCTGAAGGCGATTCTGCTGGTGTAGCCGTTCGCCCGGCCCAGGAGACGATCGGGGTCGCTGGCCGCGGTGTAGACGACGGTGGTGTGCAGCGGCAGGCCCGCGCCGGCCAGCCGGATCGCCACCTGCTCGGCGGTAAGGCCGGCGAGGCCGCCTCCCGCGGCCGACGGGGTGGGTACGGC
>NZ_CDWRCK010000251.1:0-6088 GCF_977927595.1 Frankia sp. CcWB3 | reverse complement strand
GGAGGATGCCTAGGAGGATAATGACAACACATCCGCCGGGGACCTGTCGTGTCAGTGTAACGATCGGTTGACCGGCATACTTCAGGGAGTCTCCGACCATGTACGACGTGATTGTCGTGGGAGCGCGCTGCGCCGGCTCACCTGTGGCGATGTTGCTTGCCCGGCGCGGTCACCGGCTGCTGCTCGTCGACCGCGTGTCCTTTCCCAGCGACACGATCTCCACCCACTATCTTCAGCAGGCCGCACTGCTCCGTCTGCGGGAGTGGGGGCTGCTCGACGCACTCACGGCGACCAACTGCCGGCCGATCACCGACATGACGGTGTCCCACCTCGGTGTGGTCATCCGCGGGTTCGCTGACCCGATCGACGGGCTGGCGTTCTCGATGGCGCCGCGCCGCATCGTGCTGGACAAGATCCTGCTCGATGGCGCGGTCGCGGCGGGTGTCGAGGTCCGGGAGGGCTTCTCGGTCCGCGATCTGATCCGCCACGACGACGGCACGGTCGCGGGGATCGTGGGCCGGGACGCCACGGGAGCCGACTTCTACAAGGTCGTGCCGGCGGCCAGCTTCATCTACTACTCCTATTTCAGTGGGCTGGACTGGCAGTTCCACAGCCGGTTCGGTGACCGTGAGCAGTGCGCCGGCTGGCCCACCCATGACGGGCTCACTCTCGTCACCGCGATGCGCAACCTCGAGGATTTCGAGGAGTTCCGCGCCGACATCGACGGGAGCCTGCGCCGGACCTTCCGCAGCGTCGCGCCCGAGCTCGCCGAGGATCTCGACAGCCATGGCGTCGTCCAGGAGGACCGTTACTACGGAATCCGTTACCCGGACAACTACTACCGCACGTCCTATGGCCCGGGTTGGGCGCTGACCGGGGACGCTGGTTACCACAAGGACCCGGTGACCGGTCTGGGCATCACCGACGCCTTCCGCTGCGCGGACCTGCTGACCGAGCACGTGGACCAGGCGCTGCGTGGCGACCGGCCCATGGGCGAGGCCCTCGCCGAGTATCAGCGGTTGCGCGACGAGGAGTCGGCCGGTGCGTTCAATTTCACCACGACGCTGGGCGAGCTGGACTTCCCGCCACACCTCGTGGCGCTGTGGCGAGCCCTACCGAACAATGAGACGGCGCGCGCGCAGTTCTTCGGAATGATCGCGGGTGTCGTGCCGTCGTCGGTCTTTCTCGCGCCGAAGAACGTCGAGTCCATCATGTTGGCCGCGGCGGCCGTGTAATGGACAGTCGACCGATCATCGGCGGTCCGACGCCGTCGCCGATGCTCACCGTGGTCGGCGACAGCTTCGCCGAGGGCCGCGGTGACCCGGCGCCCGACGGCGCCTGGATCGGCTGGGCGCCCAGAATGGCCGCGGCTCTGGGTATCCCGCGCAGTCGCGTTCTCAATCTGGGGCGGAACGGCGCGACGACGCAGGATGTCATCGACACGCAGCTCGACGTCGCCGCCTCCGCCTCGGCGGCCCTCGTCGGGATCGCCGCGGGCAGCAACGACCTGCTCACGGACTACTCGCAGGCCAGGTTCGAACAAAACTTCACTCACCTAGTCGCAACTCTCGCGGTCCCGGGAACCACCGCGTTCACCTTCACCTTCCCGGACCTTCACCACCAGGCTCTCGGCGCCGCCGGCGATCCTGGACGTGCTCCGCGCCAGGATCGAGCAGGCGAACGACCATGTCCGCTCGACCGCGGCGAATCACGGAATTCTCCTCGTCGATTTCGATCACGTCGACCGCGCCCACGATTCCCAACTGTGGAATCCCGGGGACTACCATCCCAACGCGGCCGGCTACGAATTTGTCGCCGGTCTCCTCGCGGAGTTGGTGCGCGAAGTCCTGTCGCGTCCGGCTCCCCGGATCCCGGTGCCGGTCCCATCCTGACCCTGTTCGGTTGACCGGTCCCTCGACGTATTCCGACCCGACGTCGAGTCGGATCGGGAGTGAAGTATCTCACGACGCACCGCCGCGGCGATTGCCCCGGCCGATCGAATGTTCGGCAGGTTGTTCTTGCGGAACAACGGGACGTCGATGACACTGGTTTCAAGATGCCCGCGCGGATCGGATACGAGTAAACTGTCGCCAGGCCTCGCGGTTCGCCGTCGCGGCCATGAAGAACTGCGGCAGTGCTTCGGAACGGTGTTGTTCCGGAACAGCGTTGTTCCGGAACAACCCGCCGGCCGTCGGGCTCTCCAGCGGACCGGCCGATCCGCCCCGGCGAGCCGGTTCCCGTCGCGAGCTGATTGAGTCCGTGGAACCACCGAATCCGTGGAACCACCGAGCCAGTGGAACCCCAGCGTCGCCCGACATCTCACACCTGAATACCTCCGCCGGATACATCACGCCCGACATATCAGGGTCCCGCCGCACGCGGTGGTGACCTGCCGGCCAGTGAAGGGAAGAAGCACGTGGACGAGTCCGACCGCCCTGACGACCGACGACTCGCGAACAACCCGATCGCGATTGTCGGGCTCGCCGGACTGTTCCCGATGGCGCGCGACGCGCGGGAGTACTGGAGCAACGTCATCGACGCCGTCGACTGCGTCACCGAGGTGCCGTCGACGCACTGGCGCCCGGAGGATTACTACAATCCGGATGCGACGGTGCCCGACCACACCTACGCGCGCCGGGGCGGCTTCCTCCCGGAGGTCCCGTTCAGCCCGGTGGAGTTCGGCTTTCCGCCCAACCTGCTGGACGTGACCGCGGTCGTGCAGCTGCTCAGCCTGATCGTCGCGCGGGACGTGCTCGCCGACGCGGGCGCACCGGGGTCGGCGTGGTACGACTCCGAGCGCACCGGGGTCATCCTGGGCATGGCTGGCCCCACCACGATGGCCCACCCGCTGGCGGCCCGGCTGGAGACGCCGGTCCTGCGCGAGGTCGTGCGTGCCGCGGGACTCGACGAGGCCGAAACCGCCGCGGTCTCGGAGGCCTTCTCGCTCGCGTTCCCGCCGTGGGAGGAGAACTCGTTCCCCGGGCTGCTCGGCAACGTCGTCTCCGGCCGGATCACCAACCGGCTTGACCTCGGAGGCACGAACTACACGGTCGACTCCGCGTGCGCGAGCGGGCTCACGGCCGTCCGCGGGGCCATCGCCGAACTCATCGACCACCGTGCCGATCTCATGATCACTGGTGGTTGTGACACCGAAAACTCGATCTTCAGTTACATGTGCTTCTCGAAGACGCAGGCGCTGTCCAAGTCCGACCGCATCCAGCCGTTCGACGCCGGCGCCGACGGCACCCTGGTCGGCGAGGGCATCGGGATGCTGGCGCTCAAGCGGCTGGCCGACGCCGAGCGCGACGGGGACCGGGTCTACGCGGTCATCCGGGGTCTCGGGTCGTCCAGTGACGGTCGGTTCAAGAGCGTCTACGCGCAGCGCGCGGAGGGCCAGGTCCGCGCGCTGCGCCGGGCCTACGCGGACGCCGGGGTGAGCCCGGCGTCCGTCGAGCTGTTCGAGGCGCATGCCACCGGTACCGCCGTCGGCGACGCCACCGAGCTGTCCGCGCTCGGGGCCGTCCTGGCCGAGGCCGGGGCACGCCCGGGCCGGGCGGCGATTGGCAGTGTGAAGTCGCAGATCGGGCACACCAAGGGCGCGGCCGGCGCGGCCAGCCTGATCAAGCTGTCGCTGTCGCTGTACAACCGGGTGCTGCCGCCTACGATCAACGTCCGCGAACCGAACCCGGCACTCGCCCAGGATGGCTCGCCCTTCTACCTCAGCACCCGTACCCGGCCCTGGGTGCTCGACCCGGACGTGGGGCGGCGCCGGGCGGCCGCCTCCGCCATGGGGTTCGGCGGTACCAACTTCCACGTCGTCCTGGAGGAGACCCCCGACACGGCACGCCCGGACGCCGACAAGCGTGCCGCCCGGGCGACGCACCGTGCCGTCCGCGCCCACCTGTGGCATGCCGCGACGCCCGCGGAGCTCCTCGAGTTGGTGCGCGGGCAGGCCGAACCGAACGGTGACACGGGCATCCCGGGCAGCGCCGCGCGGGTCGGGTTCGTCGCCCGCACCGGCGCGGAGGCGGACCGCCTGCGCACGATCGCGATCGAGCAGCTCGCGGCGCGAGCCGACGCCGCCGAATGGTCGCATCCCGCCGGGGTGCACTACCGCCGGCAGGCGGCCGGGCAGCCCCGCGTCGGCGTCGTCTTCGCCGGCCAGGGCAGCCAGTACGTCGACATGGGGCTCACCGCCGCCGTCGAGATTCCGCCGGTGCGGGAGGCCTTCGACGCGGCGAACGCCACCTTCGCCGGGGCCGAGCTCACGCTCGCCCGCGCGGTGTTCCCACCGCCGAGCTTCGATCCAGGCGACCGTGCCGACCACGAGATGAACCTGACGCGCACCGAGTACGCGCAGCCCGCGATCGGTGCGCTCTCCGTCGGCCAGTTCCGGTTCCTGCGGGAGCTGGGACTGCGCCCGGTGGGCCTGCTCGGCCACAGCTTCGGGGAGCTGACCGCCCTGTGGGCCGCCGGTTCCCTCGCCGACGCCGACTTCTTCCGGCTCGCCCGGCGTCGCGGCCAGGCCATGGCCCCGCCGGACGAACCCGGCTTCGACCCCGGCACCATGGCCGCCGTCCGCGCCGACCGCGATGCGGTCGCCGAGTTGCTGACCGCGCACCCGGACGTGGTCGTGTGTAACCACAACGCCCCCGACCAGGTCGTCGTTGGTGGTCCGACGTCCGCCGTCGAGGAGTTCGTCACCGCCGCCACCGCGAGCGGGCTCGACGCCCGGCGCATCTCCGTGGCCGCGGCGTTCCACACCTCGCTCGTCGGGCACGCGGTGGACGACTTCGCCGCCGCCGTGGACGTCACCGAAATCGGATCGCCGGCCGTGCCGGTGCACGCCAACACCGCCGGCGCCCGGTACGGCGACGACCCCGCCGAGAACCGCCGGGTCCTCACCCGGCAGCTGGGCAACCCCGTCGAGTTCGTCGCCGGGCTGCAGGCCCTGCGCGCGGACGGCGCGACGGTGGTCGTCGAGATCGGGCCGAGCCAGGTGCTGACCGGCCTGGTCCGGCGCACCCTCGGCGACGAGGTCGTGGCGATCCCCACCGACGCCGGTCGCGACGGCGACGGTGCGGTGGCTCTGATGACCGCGGCCGTGCGCCTCGCGGTGCTCGGCGTCGAGCTTAGCGGGCTCAACCGCTATACGGCCCCGCTGCCGCAGCAGGTGAAGCCGGCCGGGATGACGGTTGCGCTGACCGGGGCGGACCACGTCTCGGAGCCTCGCCGTCGCGCCTACGCCGACGCGCTGGTCACGCTCGCGGCCGCCGCGGCCGTCCGGCCGCGGAAGTCGGCCGCCACGGCGCTCGAAGACGCCCCGGCCGCGTCCGGCCGGGGCGCCGGCGGCGGGCTCGACCCGGCGCGAGCGACGCCGACCGCCGCCACCGAGCGGCGCATCCTCGAAGCGGCACCGGCGCCCACCCAGCCAGTACCCACCCAGCCGGCACCGGCGCCCACCCGGGCGGTATCTGTCCCGATGGCCATCGCCCCGGTAGCGCCCGCTCCGGTAGCGGCAGCCACCCTGGCGGCCCCGGCCCCGAGCGCCGGTGAGGTCGCCGGCATCAGCGAGGTCGCCCGCGACCATCTGGCCCTGCACTCCCAGTTCCTCGACACCCAGCTCCGGGTCGCCGAGGGCCTCGTGCAGGTCCTTCGCGCGGCCCCCGCGGGCAATGGGGCGGGCCAGGAGATCCGGGCCGCTGCCGACGCCGTGACCCGGCAGAGCCTGGCCGTGGGTGAGGCCCATATCCGGGTCAACGAGATCCTGGCGTCCCTGACCGACCTGGAGTACGGCAACGGCGGCGCGCTCACCACCGGTACGGAACCGACGGACCTGTACGGACGGGGAACGACGGGCGATCTGCGCACGCCGGGAATCCCGGCGCCCGGGCTGCCGGCCGTCCCGCTCTCGATCCCCGGCGCCGGGAACAGCAACGGGCGTCCGGCGGGTGCGATCGCGGCTGCCCCGCCCGTGCCTCCGGTGACCGTTCCGTCCGCGGCCCCGGCGACCGTGGGGTCGCAGCCGGCCACCGCTGGGATTGCCCCGCCGGCGGGGACGGCGGGCGTCGACGTGTCGGTTATTGAG
>NZ_CDWRCK010000250.1:0-6116 GCF_977927595.1 Frankia sp. CcWB3 | reverse complement strand
TTATTTCATTTCGACTCCATAACGACACCGAAGGCGCATAACGACACCACAGAAGGCTCCGGCCCGGGTCCTCCGCAGGTATGGAGGGCCCGGGCCGGAGCAGGTGTCGGGTCAGAGCAGGTGCTCTGCGTGCTGCCGACCGGGCCGCGGTCACCCGGTCGCCGACGGGTATCGCGATTACCGGCGGGCGTAACGACGGCTGCGGGTCGACCCCGACCGGCCGCCGTGGCCCCCCACGTTCCGCCACACCAGGAGAACCAGGATGGCACCGATGATGGACCCGAGAATGCCAGACGGCTGCAGAGCGCCTTCGCCGACATCCTTATTGAACAGGACGTAGCCGAGGAATCCTCCGACGAAAGATCCGATGATTCCCACCACAATGGTGCCGAGAATCCCGATGGGATCCCAGCCGGGCAGCAATACGCGTGCGACGGCCCCGGCGACAAGTCCGAGCAGAATCATGACGACAATGAAGGTAATCATTGTTTTCTCCCTACCGAGGTGGTTGGATTACTTATCCCCGGCGCGGCCGTCCCCGCCGTCCCCGCCGGACCAGCAGCAGCACCACCGTGCCGGCCAGGACCCCGCCCGTGGCCTTCAGGTTGCTCCGCATCCGCTGCCCGACGGACCGCGCGGCTTTCCCGCTGGTGGCGAGGGTCTTCTCGGTGGCGACCGACACATGGGGAGCAAGGGTCTGGACGGCCTCGTTGACCTTTTGGCGCACCTCGGCGGCTCCGCCGGCCACTCTGGCCTTGGTGCCCGGGGTGTCGGCCCCGGTGCCCGGGGTGGTCGTGTCCGCATCGGCCAGGCCCGAGCTACTGACGTTTCCCGCGCCACTGACGTTTCCCGGGCCACTAACACTTGAGGTGGCGGTGGTCGCGGCGATGACGTCGGGGCTCGGCGCCGGGGAACCGTGACCGTTTAGGCCGGGTGCCGGGCCGGAATCTACACTCTCGGTACCGGTCGGGACCGGGGGGCGCGCGAACGGAGCCGTGGTCGTGTCGTCGGCAGGAAGCGGCGCGGTCCGTGCGGGCTCCGGCATCACTGAACTCGGGTCCATTGGCATCGTTCGGTTCCTCCCTGGAAGGTGTTCGGTGTCTGACCTGGGGACCGGGTCCGACCTGGAATCGATGGCTGAGCTGGTCAACGGCTGAGCTGGCATCACGCTCAGCCCGTCCGACCGGGACCGCCGCGGACCAACTGGCCGGGCCGCATCTACGATCAGGACTACCGGCGGATCCCCGTGGCGCGCAGAGAAACCCGACCGGGCGGGATGTTCACTAGCCGTACTTCTCATTGTCATACCCGGAATCAATGCGGATAACCCGATGTGGGCGCCCTGACGGGACACGGGGCCGCATCACCGATACCTAATACTATCCATAAACACACAAATGCCACATAACGACCAATATATCGATCATAGATCATCTCTCCCCAATGCACCCACAGCAGGTGATAATGGGAGGTATCGGGCGATCGACGGTGCGGACGACCCGGCGTCGGCTACGGTTCGGACAGCAGCCATGAGCGTCAGGGGGTGGCTGATGTCGGATGTGCCCACAATGTCCTCCGCAGCCGACCGGAACGGTCCACTCGAAGGCATCCGCACACTGGCCGCACGCCTCGCCTCCGGCGAGATGACGTCCCGCGAGCTCGTCGAAGCCGCGTTGGCCCGGATAGCGGCGACCCAAACCACCGTTAACGCCTTCCGCTGGGTACGGGCCGAGGCTGCCCTCGCAGAGGCCGAGGCGGCGGACGTCGCACTCGCCGCCCGCGGGAGCCGGTCCGGCCGACTCAGCCGGGACGCCCGCGGCAGCTGGTGGGGCGCGACGGGATGGCGACCACTACTCGGCGTGCCCATTGCGATCAAGGACGACACCGACCTGACCGGTACCCCCACGGCCTTCGGCGCGATGGGGGAGTTCTCCCCCGCGGTCCGGGACAGCGAGATGGTGCGACGGCTGAAGGCGGCCGGTGCCATCATCATCGGCAAGACCAACACCCCCGAGTTCGGGCAGTGGCCGTTCACCGAGGGCCGGGCGTTCGGGGTGACCCGTAACCCGTGGGATCTCGACTACTCTCCCGGCGGCTCCTCCGGAGGCGCGGCGGCCGCGGTGGCCGCGGGGCTGGTACCGGCGGCGATCGGTTCGGACGGGGCGGGCTCCGTGCGCATCCCCGCCGCCTGGACCCACCTGGTCGGGATCAAACCGCAGCGCGGGCGCATCTCGAGCGCCCCGGTCCGCGAGCAGTTCAACGGGCTCACTGTCTACGGCCCGCTCACCAGGACCGTCGCCGACGGGGCCCTGCTGCTCGACATCCTGTCCGGCAGCCTGCCCATCGACCGGGATCGACCGCCGGCGCCGGCCGAGCCGTTCCTCACCGCCGCCGGCCATCCCCCTTCCCGCTTGCGGATCGGGCTCTCCCTGCACCACCCGTACAGCGGGATGCCGGTGGCCCTCGATCCGGCCGTCCGGGCCGCCGTGGAACGGCTGGCCGAGATCCTGGCCGGCTGCGGGCACGACATCGTGCCGGTGGAGCCGCCCTACGGCCTGCTTGGCACGATCTTCCTGCCGCGGTCCATGGACGGCATCCGCGACTGGGCCGGGCGGGTGCCCGATCCCACCCTGCTCGACCCGCGGACCATGGCCAACGCGCGGACCGGACGGATGCTGCGCCCGTTCCTCCCGCTGACACGCGCCGCGGAGCCACTGGCCCGGCTCAACATCGGCCGCATCTTCCGACGGGTCGACGTCATACTCGCCCCGACGACCGCCACGTCGCCGCCCCGGGTGGGCGAGCTCAACCGGGAGAGCAACTGGGCCACCGACCAGGCGATCGTGGCGGCGTGCCCCTACACCTGGCCGTGGAACGTCCTCGGTTGGCCGGCCGTCAACGTACCGGCCGGACGCACCGCGGCGGGACTGCCCGTCGGCGCCCAGCTGATGGGGCCGGCGAACAGCGAGACCTTGCTGATCTCCCTCGCGGCGCAGCTGGAGGACGGCGAGCGATGGCACCTCCATCAGCCGGGAGAACGCTCGGCCCACGCGATCTGACGATCTGACCCGACGGGCACCCGACCCGACCTGGCCCACAGGCCGACCTGGTCCACGGACCAACCTGACCTTACGGGTAGCGGGGTGTTACCGAATAGCCGAAATGCGAGGGCCTCTTACGGAACCCCGATCCGGCCGGGACAATGACCCATGCGAAGACGTCGTTCAGGCGCTGGCGGACCCGGCGGACTGGGCAGACTCAGCAGGCTCCGCGGGGTGGAGGATGTCCGTCCCCTCATCGCCGGAACGCTCGTCCTCGTCACGGTCATCGTCCTCGACGCGACGCCCGGCCTGATCCTGGTCGGGTACTTCGGTCTCGGGCCACTGATCATCGCGGCGACCAGTCCACCCCGAGTCACCGCCGCGGTCGGATCGCTGACAGTGATCACGGCACTCCTCTCCGGGTTCTGGGATCATTGGTTCGGGACCGGTCCGCATCTCGCCGCGACTACGCTGGTCGCCCTCCAGGCCGTGATCGCCGTCTACATCTGCGCGCACCGGGAGCGGCAACGCTCACAACTGCACCAGGTCAAAGCGGTTGCCGAGGTCGCGCAGCAGGCACTGCTACCGGCGGTCCCAAGCCGGCTCAACGGGGCCGGTTTCGCGGCTCGGTACCTCTCCGCCGCCCAGGAGCCGTCGGTGGGTGGCGATCTCTACGAGGTCGTCTCCACCTCGCAGAGCATCCGGATGATCATCGGTGATGTCCGCGGCAAGGGCCTGCCGGCGGTCCGGCTGGCCTCGATAGTGCTCGGCGCCTTCCGCGAGGCGGCGGTGACCTGGCTCGACCCGGAACAGGTGGCCGCCGCCTGCGCCCGCGCGGTGGGTCGGGAGGCCGAACCCGAGGACTTCGTGACGGCGCTCATCGTCGACATCCACCCGGACGGTCGGCTGGGCCTGTGCTCGGCCGGGCATCACCCGCCGCGGCTGGTCTCGGCGGACGAGTGCACCACGCTGGAACTGAAGTCGCCCAGTCCGCCACTCGGGCTGGCCGAGCGATTCTCCGTCACGACGGCGAGCTGGGCGGTCGGCGATCGGATGCTGCTGTTCACCGACGGTCTCACCGAGGTCCGGGACGGCCGGGGGCGGTTCTTCCCCCTGGACGATCATCTGGACCTGCTGCGGGGCGGCAGCCAGGACGACGCACTCGACCGTCTCACCGGGGCTCTGCGCGCCCATGTGGACGGCAGGCTGCAGGACGACCTCGCGGTGCTGCTGGCCGAGCGGGAGGCGGGACCGAGTGGCGGGACCGAGTGGCGGGACGGAAGCCGGCGTCCTGAGCTCCTGAGCCCGGCGGGACCCGGGCGGCCCCTCGGCCCAAGATCCGACTCCCATCCGGCGTGCCGCTGCCCCGCGGAGCCCGTCGCGATCAGCTACGGTCACCCAATGCGGAGGGATTCCGTGGCCGCCGTCGGATACCGACGCCTACAGTTGTGCTCACGGGTATTCACTCCAGGTATCGATACGCCGGACGGTCGGAGACGGTCGTGAGCTTTCCGGTGGATTCCGGTGACCGTCGCACCGTGCGGCTGCTCCTGGCCCTGCTCGTCGTTGTGAGCGCCGTGGCCGCGTTCGCCGTCGGCGGTCTGATCGCGACGTCCGGGTTACGGGTGAGCTGGGGACGCGCCGAGGGCGCCGCGGCAGCGGCCGAGGTCCCCGTCGCCAAGGACGGCTCGCTGCCGGCAGCGATCGGCAGGCTGGGCATCGGCGGCGGCTCGGATCCCTCGTCACTCACGGATCCCTCGCCACTCACGGTGGGCCCCTCCCCGAAGAGCGGGCCTTCGCCGGCCACCGTGTCACCGGCACCGACGGATGCGGGCGGGGCGAAACACCCGGTGCCAAGCCCGGTGCCAAGCCCGGTGCCAAGTGGCGAGGGCCCGTCTACACCCACGGCACCGAGCCCGCAACACAGCTGCGCGGCCCCGGCTACCTCCGCACCCGGCGGGTCGGGCGCCCCCATCCTCATCTACCCGTTGTGCTGATATCCGTTGTGCCGAGCTATCCGCCGGATCCGGGCCGCCAGTCGGGCGAGCGGCCGGTGAGGGTCAGCAGCCTCGTCCACTCGTCGGCGTCATCCGGGACCGGCACCGGGCGGGCGAAGATGCCGGCCGCCCGCCAAGCGTCGATCTGCGACGCCAAGTGCTCGTGGACCCGGTGCACGAGGTCCCGGTCGGACCCGACGCCCGCCGCCGACGAGGTGTCACCGGCCCGCCGGCCGTGCATGTCGATCGCCCGCGCCAGATCCCAGCCGTGGATCAGTAGATCGGCGGTCAACTGGAAGGCGTACTCGCTCGCCGGCGTGGGGCCGAAGGAGAGGACCGGCACCGACGCCCAGGCTCCCGGGCGGTTCCAGGCGTCCCGTGCCCCACGGGCCGCCGCCGGCCAGCTCGCCACGGGATCCGCCCCGAGCTGATCGCCGTCGAACCGGGGGCCGATGTCAGCCATGGTGAGGCCGGCCAGCAGCGGCGGCACCCATAGCTGCTCCACGGTGAGGTGGTTGACGAGCGCGCGGACGTTCCAATCCCGGCAGGGCGTGGGCGCATCCCACCCGCCGGGCGGCACCGCCCGCACCTGCGCGTCGAAGAGGTCCAGCGCCCGGACGAGCGCGTCGTGACGTTCCGCGACGGTCAGCATGGTCGCCATCGCACCGCTCCCTTCATCCGTCGCGGTACCGATCCCGGGCCCGCGCGGGTCGTCCCGGACCGGGGTGGACTCGGTTCCGGCCGGCGATCCGCAGACCCCACCGGCCTACCCCGCACATCGGCATGCACTCTCACCTGCCGCGACGGCCTCACGATCCGTTGCCTCATGGCCCGTTGCCTCACGATGGCCCGTTGCATCGCGGTTCGCGACCGTGCTGCTTGCGGAACCGTCCCAGTAGGGGAGACGAATCACTGGTGTTCCTTGGGGCATTGTGGTAGTCCTCGGGGCGTTGTGGTAGACGGTCATAAATCTGGCTTCCAGCTCCGCCGCGGAGGTTTCCCACGAGGCGAGAGGGTAAACATTCACCTGCTTTAGTGATCTTGCTGTAGGTGACGGTTCACGGGCATGGCTGTGGGC
>NZ_CDWRCK010000249.1:1402-6560 GCF_977927595.1 Frankia sp. CcWB3 | reverse complement strand
CGGTAACGCGGGTCGTAGCCGGTGGTCAGCAGCTCCCGGTTGTGCCGCCACTTCGGCTCGGTGTTCGCCGTCGCATTGGTGATGCCACGCAGCCTGCGGATAAACGACCCGTAAGGTTTGATCGCGAGCGAGGACAGGCTCGCTCCCGGCGGCATGTCCATGAACGGCATGAACTTGTCCGGGAATCCCGGCATCGTGCAGGCGATGCAGATGCCGCCCACGTTCGGGCAGCCGCCCAGCCCGCCCATCCATCCGCGCTTGGGCACGTTGCAGTTCACCACCGGACCCCAACAGCCGATCTTCACCTGGCACTTCGGCGAGTTGTAGTCCTTCGCGAAATCGGCCTGCTCGTAGTAGCCCGCCCGGTCACAGCCCTCGTGCACGGTCCGGCCGAAAATCCACTGGGGTCGGAGCTGGTCGTCCAGCGGTGGCGGTGGTGCCGCGCCCGCCGCGTGGTAAAGCACCCAGGTCAGCGTCTCCATGAAGTCGTCCGGTTGGACCGGGCAGCCGGGGACGTTGACGATCGGCAGGTTGCCGGCGGAGGTGAAGTCATGGCCCAGGTAGTCGGCAAGGCCCATCGACCCGGTCAGGTTGCCGGCCATCGCGTGGATCCCGCCGTACGCGGCGCAGGTGCCGATCGCGACGACCGCCCACGCCCTGGGGGCCAGCCGGTCGATCCACCAGTTCAGGGTCAGCGGCTGGCCGGTGTCCGGATCGTTCCCGAACGACGTCCAGTACCCGTCGCCGTGGATGTTCTCGTTCGGCATCGAGCCCTCGATGACGAGGATGAACGGCTCGATGTCACCGCGGGCCGCGGCTCGGTACGGGGCCAGGAACTCCTCCCCGCCGACGGTCGGCGACAGCACCTTGTTGTGCAGATGGACCGTCGGCAATCCCGGCACGAGCCCGGTGACGACATCCTCGATCGCCGGCTGGGAGGCCGCGGTCACCGACACCGTGTCGCCGTCGCAGCTCATCCCCTCGGAGATCCAGAGGATGTGCACCTCGTCGAAACCGCCGCGTCGCGGGCTCCCGGGCTGCGGAGTCACGGACTGCGGGTTCGTGGCCGTCATCTTGGCCTCTCCCTCCTACTGGCGGATGCTGGGGATGGATCCCACGGGCCGGGGTCTCGGATGATCTGCGCGATGAGCCGCACCGCGTCGTCGACGGCCATCCCCGCGGCGCGGGACAGTCCCATCCGCTCCTCGACGACGGCGGGTCGGCAGCCGACGACCAGCACTCGGCCGACATCGCCACCGAGGCCCCGCAGCAACCGCAGGACCACGTCGGGAGACATGCCATGGGCGTCCATGACGGGGATCTCGTCGACGGGGATGTCGTCCACGCCGGCCCCGTCAAGTTCGGGCCGGAGCACCGTGAGAGTCCCCGGTGGATCGGTCGACGAGACCGCGTCGACGAGGATCACCACGTCGTACCGGCCGTCGAGGAGCTCATAGGCGAGATGCACGCCGCGGATCCCGTAGTCGACGACGTCCACCCCGGCCGGCAGGTCCGCCGGGTCGATGCGGCGCACGACCTCCACCCCGAATCCGTCGTCGCCGAGGAACACGTTGCCGATCCCGGCCACGAGGACGCGCGGACGGACCCGCAGACGGACCCGCGCGGGTGGGCGCCGGCCCGCTCATGACGCACCCGGTCCGTCGGTGAGCGGTGCCAGCTCCTCGGGTGCGAAGTAGTAATGACGGCCGTACCACCGGTGCAGATCGGCGGCCGGGTCGTCGTCCAGGGACACCGCGACGTGCCAGGCGCCGTCGACGTCCAGAAAGACGGCCTGAACCCGGGCCTCTCGCCCCATGAAAAACATGTCGTGCGCGTCGCTTCCACGGCCACTTTCACGGCCACGGGGATGCAGCCGGACCCGACTGCCCTTGGCGATCATCACGCCGTCCAGGGAAACACTGTCGCTGTCCGGACGGACCGACCGGTCCGCCTCCGGCTCCCACCATCGCGTGGTCGCGGCGGCGACCGGTACGCCGGCCGGTGCGGCCCCGGCCGACGGAATCGGTCGCAGCGACCGGACGGCACCATGCAGGCGGGCGAGGGTGTCCCGCGGGATGCCGTCGACCCGGTCGATGATCTCCGCGGCGCGGCGATCGGTCGCCCGGGCCTCGTGTTTCTCGTCGTCGGTCAGAGCCAGCGTGCGCAGCGAGAGGATTTCATCGATCTCGGTGGCGTCGAAGAGGTCACCCGGGCTCTCGGGGGCGATCCGGGGATGATCGTACAGGATAATCGGCGAGGACAGCATCACATCCGGCGCTCCGTCGGCACCGGCGAGAACGGGAAAGGTGTGGATGTTCTCGCACCCCGTGTCGCCCCGGCGGCCCAGGTCGGCGGATCGAGCAGCGAGAGGAACCGTCCCCCGCGCACACCCAGGAGGCTGTGTGTCGCGATCATCGATCGGCACAGCGCCATCGGTCGCGCGGCGCCGACGGGGACGTCCGCCACCGTGTTCTCGACGGCCAGGCGCAGCCGGTACAGCCGGAAGGGAGCCGCGGCCCGCGTCACGGACACCCGGACCGTCGCCGAGACCGGCCACCGCCGGCGAACCACCCGACCCGCACCGCCGCGCCCAACGTCGCGGCCCGCCAGGTTGCCGCGATCGTCCAACGGCTCAATCTCCATGCCACCGGGCAGGCTCAGGCTGAACGACTCTCCACGATCAGCCTGTTCCGCCGACCGGCCCCGCACAGCCGGGTCGGCCAGGTCGGCCAGGTCAGCCGGGTCGAGAGTGAGACCGACCTCGCGCGGCACCGCCTCGTCGAAACTCAGCCGAGCAGTACCGTCCGCCTTCAGCGCGTCGACCTCACCGAACGCGCCGTCGGCTCCTCTGACCTCGACCGAACGGCACTGGAGCTGCAGAAAGCGCAGCCGGACGACGACCGAGGCGGTCGGGGACAGCTCAAGAAGACAGTCAGTCTGCTGGCACCACGCATCCGTCGATCCGGCGACGGTCCGTGGGACCGGCCCACCCGCCTCGACCCAACGCCGCGGCGCGAGCACCCCGAACTGCCACCGCATCCGGTTCTTGCCCGAGGAGCGGCGATACGGATAGAGCAGGTAGCCCTCGTGCAGCACCGCGTCAGCCACTGCACGGGCCGACGCGAAACCGGCTGGACAGCTCCCACCGGCCTCGTCAGCACCGATGCCGGCCCCCACGTCCACGTGAAGGGTGGTCGGCGCACCGGGCGTCGTCATCATGGCGAGCGGTGCCCAGGACAGGACGAACCCGCGAGCAGCATGACGGTCCCCCTTCGGCGGAGCCGTGGCACCACCCCTGGGGACGATGCCCACCGTACTGTAACTACACATAATTACGCATTATGACTATATGTAGTCACGAGAACGCTCGTAGCTATTCTTCGACGGGTTGCCCGGGTGTCGCGGCCTCAAACACCGTGAGACGGCCCGCTCGACCGCGGGCGGTGGCCGGCACCTCGCTCGGCGCGCAGCCAGGCGTACCACTGGCCCAGGCCGGGCCCCAGCCTCAGGCCCGACCCCGATCCCGGGGCCGCGCAGACGCGCAGCACGTCGACCCGGGGATTGATCCGGTGAACCTGCGCCTCGTACCGCGCGACGTCGACGTCGAGGTAGGGCAGCAGGTCGCACTTGGTGAGCAGGACGAGATCGGCAGCCGCGAACATGTGCGGATACTTGGTCGGCTTGTCCTCGCCCTCGGTGACGGACATCAGCACCACCCGGGCTCGCTCGCCCAGGTCGAACAGCGCCGGGCAGACCAGATTGCCGACGTTCTCGATGAACACCATCGAACCCTCGGATGGTTCGAGCTCACGCAGCGCACAGTCGATCATGGCCGCATCAAGATGGCAGCCACGACCAGTGTTGATCTGGACGACGGGAGCCCCCGTGGACCGGATGCGCTCGGCGTCCCGGATGCTCTCCTGATCACCTTCAACCACCGCGATCGGCACGCTCACGCCGAACTCGCGGACGGTCCGCTCCAGCAGCGTCGTCTTGCCCGATCCCGGCGAGCTCATCAGGTTGATCGCCAGCACGTCACGAGCGAGCAGGCGGCGGCGGTTCGCCTCGGCGAGCATGTCGTTCCTGGCCAGCACCCGCTCCTCGACGACCACGGTGCGCGACGAGGTCCCCCCGTCATGCGCGTGGCCGTCATGCGCCGGGCCGGGACTGACGAGGACCGGGCCGACCGGGCCAACAGGGTCGACGGAGGTGAGGGAGGTTAGTCGGGGCGGCGTCGTCACACCCGCAGGTTCCACACATCCCACATCACCTCCGCCGCTCGGCACGGGTGTCACCTCGACCGCCTCGATCATCAGCTCGTCGCCACCGACCACCTCGACGTCGGCGCTGCCGCACGGGCAGAGCACCAGGAGCAGGAGGTCGTCGGCCTCGAACGTGGCGCCGCACCGCCGGCAACGGGCACGGCCCGGCGGTTCGTCGATCTCCAGGCGAGCGCCTTCGACCGGCGTGCCCGCTGCCACCAGGTCGAAACAGAACCGGACGGAGCCGGGCACGACGCCGGACACCTGCCCGATGACCAGGTGAACCGCCGTGGCCCGCGCCGCCCCGATCCGTTCCACGATCGTGTCCACGACGTTCTGGATGATCGCCAGCTCGTGCATCCGCGGCTCCTCGGCGCCCGGCACGGCGTGACGTCGGGCGTTCACACCACCGGGGTTCCTGTCCTCGTCGACCGGCGCCCGCACCTGCTCCGGCGCGGCCCGCACTCCGCGGCATCACTGGAGCGCCGCCGCTCGCGGCCGGCCCGTCGGTCTCCCTACCCGTTCGGTGTCGAGGACTACCGCCCGGCGTTGAGGACAGTCCTCGCGGGCGACCTGACAGATCATGGCCGTCGTCACTCTGCTGACAGCGTCCCTTTCTCGATGCCCTCTTCTCGATAAAAACGACAGGACTGCACAAAAGGACATATTTCGCACCAATCTTGCTGATGGCAGGGTAGCGGCAAAGAACACCATCAGCCGGATGGTTCGCCGTGGCCGCCTCGGTCCGATCCGACCGAAAAAGGGGGACCCATGGCTCTCTCGCGCCCGGCACCGCCGACCGACAATGAGCCAGCAGGACGAGGTTACCGATTTACCAGGGAGCAGCCATGACCGACCAGGAGACATTCAGCGTAGAGCCGCGACACCCCGGCTAT
>NZ_CDWRCK010000249.1:0-972 GCF_977927595.1 Frankia sp. CcWB3 | reverse complement strand
CCTGTGGAGGGTTCGAAACGCGCAAGTTACTTCATTACGTCCCCTTCGAGGTCGACTACCCGGCAGGGGAGCGCGATCGACTCACCGTGTTCTTTCGAATTCTCATGGTCATCCCGATCGCGGTCGTCCTCGCGGCAGTCGGCGGTACAGGATACGACAGAAACAGCGCGGTGTTCGGCGGCGGGCTGCTGTTCTTCGCTCCCCTGCTGCTGATTCTTCTCCGACAGAGGTACCCGCGGTGGTGGTTCGACTGGCATGTCGCCCTACTGAGTTTCACGAACCGGGTCGTGGCCTATCTCACTCTGCTGCGGGACGAATATCCCTCGACGGAGGACGAACAGGCCGTCCACCTGACGATTCCCTATCCGGACGCCGCGCGGCTGAACCGCTGGCTACCCCTGGTCAAGTGGCTGCTGGCGGTCCCGCACTACATCGCGCTGTTCTTCCTGTACATCGCGACGGTGGCGGCGATGATCGTCGGCTGGTTCGCCGTGCTCCTCACCGGACGCCTCCCGCGGGGACTGTTCGACTTCGTCGTCGGCGTGCTGCGCTGGACGAACCGGGTGGTCTGCTACGCGATCATTCTGACCACGGACGACTACCCACCGTTCCGACTGCGGCCCTGAAAGGCCACGGACGACGGCACGGTTCCGAGGGTGGACGACCGGCAGTGGGGTTCGGGTCGGCGGACGCCGTTGTCCGACCGGCCCTCGACGGATCAAGCTACGGCGGATGCCGCAGGCGCGGCCATCCAGGTCAGATCGGCCACGGTGACGACGAGTCGGCGAGCGACGTCGTCGGCCGACCGCCCCGCCTCCAACGCCTCTCGAATGGCTACCCCACGTGCTGTGCGCAGATCCAGCCTGCGCGGATGATCAGCCCACATCAGATCATCTGCCAACGCGGCTCGCTCGAGCGGATCGGACACCTGCAGTACCTGTTCGTAGGACATCACGGGCCAATGGTTACGGC
>NZ_CDWRCK010000248.1:0-6181 GCF_977927595.1 Frankia sp. CcWB3 | reverse complement strand
GATTCATGGCCGCCTTGCTCGGCCTGGTCAGCAACTTGTCGTTGGAATAGCGGCGGATATTGAACCCAAGGAAGTCGAAGCCCTCCGAGATATGGACGACGCGCGTCTTGTCCTCGCTGAACCTCAGCCCTTTGGGCTCCAGCCACCCCGCAAGCCGGGCCTTGACCTGCTCGGCCTGCTCACGCGAGTGACACAGGGCAACCAGATCGTCGGCGTACCTGACCAGAGCCGGGGAGTCGCGCCTGAGCTTCCCGGCAGCAACACCGTTGGTCTCGTAGCGCACCCCGGCCGCCGCCTCCATCCCATGCAGGGCCACGTTCAGTAGGCACGGACTGATCACACCGCCCTGAGGAGTGTCCTCCTCGGTCGGCGCGAACCGGCCGCGCTCGACCACACCCGCCTTGAGCCACCCGGCGATCTGCTCCCGCGCGGGGAACGTGCCAAGCTGCCGCAGCAGATGATCGTGGTCGATGCGGTCAAACGCCGCCGCCAGATCCGCGTCCACGATCCACACCCGTCGCGCACTCGGCTTGGAGGCCAGGGTGTAGATGAACTGGATCGCATCATGACAGCCGCGCCCAGGCCGAAATCCATAGGACCTCGGCTCGAATCGCGCCTCCCATTCAGGCTCCAGCGTCCCCAGGACCACAGCCTGAAGGCAGCGGTCCAAAATGACGGGGATACCAAGCGCCCTGAGTTCCGTGGTCGATCCCCGCTTGGGGATGTGCACCCGTCTGACAGGCTTTGGCGTCCGTGACTTCGCGGCGTGCTGCACCTGCCCGGCCAGCTCAACCTTCGGCCGGGACTCCAGAGCCGTTCTGCCGTCGACGCCCGCCGCTATCCGGCCAGCGTTGATCTCCGTGACCCGCCGAACGCTGACCAACGCGTTGGAGCGGGACCGGAGCATCAGCTTCTGCAAACTACGGACCCTTTTCAGGTCCCCTGCCTGCGACGCCGCGAAGATCCGCTGGCGAAGCCGCTGTACGTTTTCCTGCTCAGCCGCCCAGTCGATGGACGCCCATTGCACGACTCCGTCTTCAGGTCCGTTCACCTCGGCAGCCTCATCGGCTTCTTTGGTGTCCAACTTGCCCTGAGGTTCCAGCGTCTCCACCATCCTCCTTTCGCAGGCTCACCTGGTCCACGTCAGCTCCCTTTCGAGCCCAGGCAGTCGCCTGGTATCCGCCCGGTTATACGGGGCGATCGGCGGAGGCGCCGACCCTACTGCCCCGGTTTCCCGTTGCCTTTCTGCTGACGGCATTCGCTTCTTGGACCATCCTGTCCCGCTGGGGAGTTAAGCCTTCCTCACGGTCGGCCTACCGGAACACCGTCCGGACCCCGTCGGGGTTTCCACGTTCCACACGGTTGAGATGCGATCGGGTCGGGTGCCCCCTATACCCCGGGACGGCGGTGCTCCACGACCACGGGTACGTACCGTGGCCGCCGCCTGCCGCTTTGGGGGACGTAATGAAGTAACAAATACGTGATCGAGAGCATCATCGCAGGTCACAGGCCTGTGGAGGGTTCGAAACGCGCAAGTTATTTCATTTCGACTCCTTTGCAGCGGTCTAGTCCTGAACGCCCCTGGTACAACCCATCGGTGGCGCCCGCGTTGTCGAGGCATCAACAGAGGTTCACTTGCGTTCACCCAGCCGATCTTCCCCTTCGCCTGTAACCCCCGGATGGAACGGGAATCCTTGGGTTTGACCATCTGCGCTCCGCACCCCGCAGTTACCCGCGACGCACGTCAGACTGGGGACAGGTCACGAAGCACAAACCTGAAACTGCACCCGACCATTGGCCGGACCTCCATCGTGCAGCTCACTCAACTCGTGCAACATCGTGTCGCACCGTACATCCGGGCCGCGTGCGGCTGGTCGGTCCTGAGATCGACCGGGCTGCCTTCCTCCGCGAGAGTCTTCCACCACTGCCCGACCTCCGGGTCGTGCCGGTCCGCGCTCGTCACCGCAACCAGCCCCTTGGTAATTGGACGATCCTCACCAAATACCCTAGTGGGAACGGATTTCGTGTTCCTCTACGGGCGTCAGAGTCGGTCGACGGCGGTGACCCGGACCACCGCGACCCCCGCCTCGTCCGAGGCGGCCAGGTCGATCTCCGCGCTGAAGCCCCAGTCATGGTCCCCGGCCGGGTCGTCGAAGATCTGCCGCGCCGTCCACATCCCCGGCGCCCCCGGCGTCCCCGGCTTCTCGTCGAGGATGAGCAGACCCGGCCCCCGCGCGTCCGGACCGGTCCCGATCTCGCCATGCTCGGCGAAGTACGGCTCCAACGCCGCCCGCCACCCGTCGGCGTCGAACCCGCCGTCATACCCGCCGTCGAGCTCACCGAGCGTGTCGTAGCGGCGCAGCGCGGCGAGCTCGACCCGGCGGAACAGCGCGTTGCGCACCAGCACCCGAAACGCCCGGATGTTGCCCGTGACCGCCGGTGGCCGCCCGTCGACGCCACCACCGCCCGCGGCGCCCGCACCGTCCCCGGCCGGGTTGCTCAGCCGCTCCCACTCGTCGAGGAGGCTCGAGTCGGTCTGGCGGACCAGGTCCCCCAGCCACTCGGTCAGGTCGACGACCTCCTCGGTGCGGGCGTCCTCGGGCACCGTCTGGCGCAGCGCCTTGTAGGCGTCGGCCAGGTAGCGCAGCAGCAGCCCCTCGGAGCGGGCCAGCCCGTAGAACGCCACGTACTCGGCGAACGTCATCGCCCGCTCGTAGAGCTCCCGCGCCACCGACTTCGGCGCCAGCTCGTAATCGTCGACCCAGGGATGCCCCCGCCGGTACAGGCCGAACGCCGCGCCCAGCAGTTCCGCCAGCGGCTGGGGATAGCTGACCTCCTCCAGCAGCTCCATCCGCCGGTCGTAGTCGACGCCTTCGGCCTTCATCGCCGCGACCGCTTCCCCCTTCGCCTTCGACAGCTGGGCGTGCAGCACCTGCCGGGGATTGTCCAGGGTCGCCTCCAGCACCGAGAGCACATCCAGCGCATAGGAGGGGGAGGCCGGGTCGAGCAGCTCCAGCGCGGCCAGCGCGAACGGGGACAGCGGCTGGTTGAGCGCGAAGTCGAGCTGTAGGTCCACCGTCACCCGCACGCTGCGGCCCAGCTCGTCGGGGGGTGTCGAGGCGCTCCACCACCCCGGCCGCCAGCAGCGCCCGGTAGATCGCGATCGCCCGGTGGATCAGCCGGCGCTGGGTGGCGCGATCCGAATGGTTGTCGGTGAGCAGGTGGCGCATCGACGCGAATGCGTCCCCCGGCCGGTTGATCACATTGAGCAGCATCGCGTGGTTCACGGTGAACTGGGAGGTCAACGGCTCGGGTTCGGCCGCGACGAGCCGTTCGAACGTCGCCAGGCCGTACCCGACGCTGCCCTCGGGGGGTTTCTTGCGGACCACCTTGCGCCGCTTCTTCGGATCGTCCCCGGCCTTCGCCAACGCGCGTTCGTTCTCGATCACATGCTCGGGGGCCTGCACGACGACGTTGCCGACCGGGTCGTAGCCGGCCCGCCCGGCGATCTGGTGGAACTCCCGCGCCGACAGCAGCCGCACCCTGCTCCCGTCGTACTTCGACAGGGAGGTGAACACCACCGTGCGGATCGGCACATTGATCCCCACCCCCAGGGTGTCCGTGCCGCAGATGACCTTCAGCAGCCCCGCCTGGGCGAGTTGCTCCACCAGCCGGCGGTACTTTGGCAGCATCCCGGCGTGATGCACCCCGATGCCGTGGCGGACCAGCCGGGACAGCACCTTGCCGAACCCGGCGGTGAACCGGAAGTTCCCGATCGTCCTCGCGATCGCGTCCTTCTCCGCCCGGGTCGACACGTTCACGCTCATCAGCGCCTGCGCCCGTTCCAACGCCTGCGCCTGGGTGAAGTGCACGACGTAGACGGGGGCCTGGTGGGTCTCCAGCAGCTCACCGATCGTCTCGTGCATCGGCGTGGTGACGAACCGGTAGAACAGCGGCACCGGACGCTGCGCGGAGCGCACCACCGCGGTGCCGCGCCCGGTCCGCCTCGAACAGCGACACGTCGCCGAGCGTCGCCGACATCAGGATGAACTGGGTGTGCGGCAGTTCCAGCAGCGGCACCTGCCAGGCCCAGCCGCGGTCGGGATCGGCGTAGTAGTGGAACTCGTCCATGACGACCTGACCGACGTCGGCGGCGACCCCGTCGCGCAGCGCGATGTTCGCCAGCACCTCCGCCGTGCAGCAGATGATCGGCGCCGTATCGTTCACGCTGGCGTCCCCGGTCATCATCCCGACCTGCGCCGCGCCGAACATCGCGCACAACGCGAAGAATTTCTCCGACACCAGCACCTTGATCGGCGCGGTGTAGAAGGTACGCCGCCGCGCCGCCAGCGCCGCGAAGTGCGCCCCCGCCGCGACCAGGCTCTTGCCCGACCCGGTCGGCGTCGCCAGGATCACGTTCGACCCCGAGACGATCTCGATCAGCGCCTCGGACTGTGCCGGGTACAGCTCCAGCCCCTGCTCTGCGACCCACTCGGTGAACGCGTCATAGAGTGCGTCGGGATCAGGCCCGCCGCCGGGGCCGGTCAGGTCCGGGTTCTTCGAGTCGGGGTCCTTCGGGTGGGGGCCCGTTCGCCGTCATGGCCGGTGCCGGAAGTCGGGGGAAGGTGGTCGGTGAGTGTCATGGTCGTTCGATCGTGCCTGATGAACGCCGCCCACGGCTTTCGGGTGGGCGGTCCGTGACGCTCTGTTACCCGGAGTGGGCGGTGTTCGTGAAGTCCGCTTTCCACGCCTCGATGCGGGGGTACACCCAACCCGGTTCTGGCGGGTAGCACCAACGCCCCGATCCGGAAAACCGACCACAGGTAGCACTGACAATCCCCCAGACACGGAGGGAAACACGTGTCCCGTGAATCCGAACTGCAGTCGGCCATCGTCGCCTCTGCCGCTGCATCTGGCAGCACCGAGGCCATTATCATAAAATCTACCGCCACCGCGTCCGGTACGGTTGCCGGTACGGCTACCGCGTCCGGTACGGCCAAATCCATCCCCACGACGACCGCCCTCGGTTCCGCCGCCCTCGGTTCGGGCACCCTCGGTTCCGCTGCGGCGCGCGTTGCCGCACCCCGGCCCGGTGACTACGACGGGTGTCCGCCGGGCCGGCCCCGCCCCGCCCCGACCCTGCCGTCGGGGCCGCCGCTCCCGGCCAGGGCCGCCAGGCCGAGGCGGTCGACCCGCCCCGACCTGGCGGACCAGCCGAAGACCCTCGGTGAGCAGGTCCTGCTCGCGTTCTTCATCGTCGTGCCCCTGCTTGCCCTGCTCGCCGCGGTCCCGCTGGCCTGGGGATGGGGGCTGGGCTGGCACGACCTGGTCATCGGCGCCGTCATGTACCTGATCACCGGATTCGGTGTCACCGTGGGCTACCACCGGCTGTTCACGCATGGTTCCTTCCGGACCGGCCGGCCGCTGCGGATAATCCTCGCCGTCGCCGGGAGCCTCGCCATCGAAATGGGGGTGACCGACTGGGTCGCGGCTCACCGGCGGCATCACAAATACTCCGACCAGGCGGCCGATCCGCATTCACCGTGGCGTTTCGGTCATCACGGCAGGGGCCTGGCGAAAGGGTTCCTACACGCCCATGTCGGATGGCTTTTCCACCCGGAACGGACCGCGCCGGAGAAGTTCTGCCCGGATCTGCTCGCCGATCGGGACATCGCGGCGATCTCGGCCCGGTTCCCCTGGCTCGTCGCCGCCTCGGTGCTGCTGCCGCCGCTGGTCGGTGGCCTGTGGAGCATGTCCTGGACCGGGGCGGCGACCGCGCTGTTCTGGGGGGCGCTGGTCCGTATCGTGCTGCTGCACCACGTCACCTTCTCCATCAACTCAATCTGCCACACGATCGGCACCCGACCGTTCGCGGCCCGGGACCGCTCCAGCAACGTGTGGTGGCTGGCCATACCCTCGCTGGGGGAGTCGTGGCACAACCTGCACCACGCCGACCCCACCAGCGCCCGCCACGGCGTCCTGCCCGGCCAGATCGATCCCAGCGCCGCACTCATCCGCCTGTTCGAGAAGCTCGGCTGGGTGCACGACGTGCGGTGGCCCACCGCCAAACGGATTGCCGCCCGCCGCGTGGACGCGGGCGCGGTCCTTTGAGAAACGACGCCGAACGTCGTAGCTTGATCGGAGAAAAACCGGCACGGGCTTTGAGGGGACGTAATGAAGT
>NZ_CDWRCK010000247.1:0-6259 GCF_977927595.1 Frankia sp. CcWB3 | reverse complement strand
ACTTCATTACGTCCCCTAACCGCACGTTCTCACCCACCGAGGCCCAGGTCGCGCAGGCCGCGGAGATCGTGCGGGTGTGGGAGGAGGCACTACGCGAAGGCCGCGGAGTGGCGACCGTCGACGGCCGGCTGATCGAGAACCTGCACGTCGACAACGCGTGCCGGATTCTCGCCGTCAGCGCGGCCATCGCGGGTCTGGCCGACGGCCAGACGGCCTCCTGACGGTAGCTGTTCTGGCCGTAACTGTTCTGGCCGTAGCTGTTCTGACGGTGACAGTTCAGCCGCTCCGACGGCTGTAGGGATGCGACAGCCTCTCCACCGCGGTGGAAATCACCGCGGTGGAAATCACCGTCGTTCTCTGCCAGCGTGATCCAGACTCTCGGACCCGCGGGCGATGTCTCCTGTCGGTCAGTGCAGGGGCCGGTGCGCGGTCTCGGGGAGCCGGCTGAAGACCACGGTGCTGACCAGGGCGACGGCGGTGACGTACCAGCCGAAGGAGGCGGGGTGGCCGATGTCCACGAGGTAGGTGGCGACGTAGGGGCCGGTGCCGCCGAAGAGGGCGACGGAGAGCGCATAGGGGAACCCGATACCGGAGCTGCGCAGGCGCGCCGGGAACAGCTCGGCGACCACCGCGCTCGAGATGCACGACCAGCAGGCGAGGAACACCAGCCCCATGATCTGGACCAGGAGCAGCCTGGTGGTCGAGCCGTCCAGGAGGGCCAGCATCGGAACCGTGCCGACCACGAAGAAGGTGCCGAAGGTGAGCAGCATCGGCCGCCTGCCGACGCGGTCCGAGATCGCTCCGAAGACCGGCTGCAGGGCGAGGAAGATGGTCAGCGCGACGACACCGGAGAGCAGGCCGTGCTTGAGGTTGGAGCCCACCGTGATGTTCGCGTACGTCGGCAGGTAGGCGGTCCATACATAGAACACCAGCGCCGGGGCCGCGGTCAGCCCGAACACCTGGAGGGATTCCCTGGGGTGCCGGCGGAGGAACTCGAACATGTCGGCACGACGGGCACCGGCCGGCTCGTCCGCCGTCTTGGTGAGGGTCTCCTTGGCGTGCGTCCGGATCCACATGCCGACCACGGCCGCGACCGAGCCGAGCAGGAAGGGGATCCTCCAGCCCCAGCTGGTCATGTTCTGCGAGTCCAGCGTGCTGGCGAGTAAGGCGCTGATTCCGATCGCCGCCAGGTTGGCCGAGGTCGCACTGATGTAGAAGAAGCTCGAGTACAGCTCCCGACGGCCATCCGGTGCGGACTCGATGAGAAACGCGCTTCCCGCGGCATACTCGCCTCCCGCGGAGGCGCCCTGGATCAGCCGGGCCAGCAGGAGCAGCGCCGGGGCGGCGACCCCGACCTGCTCGTAGGTGGGGGCAAGCCCGATGATGAGACTGCCCAGGCCCATGCCCATAATCGTGGTGCTAAGCGTCCTGCGGCGGCCGATCCGGTCGGCGAGAATCCCGAGGATCAGCGATCCGACCGGTCGGGCGAAGAATCCGACGGCGAAGATCGCTAACGTCGACATCAGCGGCACCAGGCTGCCTCCCGGGCTGGCCGGGAAGAACTGCGTGGAGAAGTACACCGCAAGCATCGAGTAGATGTACCAGTCGAACCATTCGACGGCGTTGCCGACGGAAGCGGCCAGGAGCTGCCGATAATGGTTGGTCCGCGCTCGGAGGCCGGTTGTTGCTGTCATCGAAGCGGTCATGGGTTGCTCCCCTGTTGGGCGGCGGCCGAGACCGCCAGCTCGGGACGTCGAGCTCTGATGGGCCCGATAGCGGGTACGGATTCCCAACAGGATGTGGCGTGCGACACATTGGAGGCTACGGGCGGGATGCCAACGTGGCGCCCCTTGCTTCGTAGGCGGCTACGAAACCGGCGGGGCTGCCGTCTCCGCGTGGAAGGCCCAGGACAGTTCCACCAGGGTGTCGGTGTCGTCCAGGGACCGCCCGGTCAGCTCCTCGAACCGGGCTAACCGGTAGCGCAGCGTGTTGACGTGTATGTGCAGCGCCTCGGCGGTCCGCGGGATGTTACGGCCATTGGCCAGGTAGCAGCGGAGCGACTCGACGACTTCCTCCCCGAACGCACCGGTGCCCCGGAGCGGCTGGAGGTAGCGGGCCCGCATCAGTGCGGTCACGTCCGCCGCGCGCGCGGCACGGCCACCCGCCAGCCGAGGCCCTCGAGGGTGTGCACGCCCTCGTTGTGGCGCAGTCGGGCCGTGGCCAATACGTCGTTGGCCACCGAGAAGGACGTCGCGACCCGGTCCAGCGGCCCCTCGGGCCCGGCGGCGACCAGCAGCCCCGGGACCGCGGGTGGCAGCCCCGACACGATCCCCACGAGCCGGCCTTGGGAGGGCACCAGGAGCAGGACCACGTTGCTGCGCCGGCATCCCTGGTTGATCAGGTTGAGGGCCTGGTCCAGCTCCGCTTCTGGTAAGGCGGCAGTGCACACCGCCCGCAGGTGTGTGTCGCGCCGCACGTGGTAGCGGATGCACCCCTGCTCAATCTGCGTCGGCGACAGGGTGCCGGCGAGCAGCCCGGCGAGCCATTCGTCCCTGCGCCTTCGGTCCGCCACCGCATGCGACAGGCCGTACTCGCGGTAGGCGCTCGCCGCACGAGCGGAGAACACGTCACTCAGCTTCCACAGCAGCGAGGTGAGGGTGAGCGACTCGGGGTGGTCGACCCCGAACTCCTGGGCGCGATCCACCAGCCGGTCCTGGATGCTCGCTATGCAGATGCGGAAGCCGCCCATGATGTCCTCGATCGGCACGCCCTGCTGGAGCCGTTCCAGCGTTGTGCGCTCGGCCTGCCAGATCTCCGAGCTCGGCGGCACGACGCCCGCCCGCAGGGTGCGGCACGCCAGCACGACGTTGCGGTGGATGCTCGTCACCAGCGCCTCGGTCGGGACCACCTCATAGGCCGGGATCTCGCGCCGGACACGCTCGATCGTGGGATCCACCAGTCCCTCGTCGCGTTCCAGCGCAGCGGTGAGTTCTCGCACACGGTCGTCGGACGTCCGCATCATCATGGGATTATCCTGCCCGGCGGTGTCGTCGGCACCCCGGTCCTCGCCCCAACGGCGCGCGTGGCACCCGTGCTTGTCGCGCGTGTTCAGGGATCTGTCACCGCTGTTCTATCTCGGATCTTTTGGTGGGTCCAGAATCAAACCCTACCGCTCGCCTAGCCGGCCGTTCCCCGCCGGATCCAGACGATTCCGAAGGCAGGGATCGACGCCAATCTCCCGAGGAGACGCAGATGACGACACTGGTCAATCCCCTCCAACATTTCGCTCCAACGCACACGGGAGTCGACGATCTTCCGTGGGTTCCGTTCACGCCTTACACGAACGAGGTGGAATTAAAGATTCTTCATGTGGATCTGGTCAAGAGCGAGACACAAATGCTTCTGCGGGCGCCGGGGGGAGCCTCGCTGGGTGTGCATGACCATTATGGTCGCGTGCTTGTCTACACCATTCGAGGGAAATGGCGGTACGCGGAGCACGCCTGGGTGTCGGGGCCGGGTGACTTCGTGTACGAGGTCGCCAACAGCAGGCACACGTTCATTGTGGAGCCTGACGAGGGCATCGAGGTGTTCATCTCGGTTGAAGGAGCTATTGCTTTCCTCGGCCCAAACGACGAGATCATCGGCATCGAGCAGGCCCATACGTTCGCCGAGCGATACAACGAGTACTGCAGGAAGCATGGGATCATCCCGGTTGACCTGACCAGCTTCGCCCTCTCGTAGCCAGTCGGTCGCTACTCGTACACCACGGGCGTGGACTCCACTACCGCGACTTACCTGGGCTTCCCGCACGTCTTTCCACTGCTTATGAGGCCCTACGCGGTTGGCCGTGAGCCGTGTTTGAACACCAGCGTTCAGTGACCGCCTGCTGTGACGGGGTGTGACCGTGCAGGGCTCGGGGAAAGGGACACACCCGCCGATGACGAACGGCCAGGTCAGCGACCTGGCGTCGGCCGGTTCGCACGGCCGGCGGGCGTCGGCCGTGCGAACCGGCTGTCGCTGCGGGCGGCGCTGCCCGACGTGTCGGTGCTCGGGATCGACGACCAGCGGCGCGGCTCGCCGCGTTTCCACCGCGACCCGCTCACCGGGGCGTGGGTGACCGACGCCGACCGCTGGCAGACGGTGCTCATCGACTCCGCCGGCGATCAGGGTCTGCTCGGGTCGTCGAGCGGAGGGCTCCGAAGCCCGTGACCAGCTGGATCCTCGCCCAGCCCGCGGCCTGGCGTGCCCGGATCAGCGCCGTGACCATCGGCATGTCCACGACCTACAAGGCGGTCGCCCGCGCCGCGCTCCCGCACGCCCAGTTGGCCGTGGACCCGTTCCACACCGCCCAGCTCGGCAACAAGGCCGTCAGTGACGTACGCCGCCGTGTCAGCCACCAGCTACGCCACCGCCGCGGCCGCGCCACCGACCCCGAGTACACGATCAAAGACCGGCTGCTGTGGGGCCCGGATGCGCTTTCCGACCGCGGGCGCCGCCGCATCCTCGAGACCTTCACGGTTCTCGAGGACCTCGACGGTGAGGCCGCCCACGCGCTGCGCACCGCCTGGAACGCCAAGAATCTGCTGCTCGACCTGCTCGCGCTCTCCCCGGCCCGCACCGGCGTCGCGACCACCCCGCACCGACATCGCCAGGGCCCTGACCAGGTTCCTCGGCTACTGCGCGACCTTCGGAAAGGACGTCCCCGAGGTCGTCACCCTTGCCGAGAGGATCTTCGACTGGCGCGACGAGATCGCCACCGCGATCCTCCTCGGACTCTCCAACGCCGCCGAGGCCGTCAACCGGGTCACCAAGCTCGTCTACCGCACCGCCTTCGGCCTGCGCAACGTCCCGAACCAGCAGCGCCGCGCCAGCTACGCCACCACCCGAAGTAGCCGCCCCGACTGGCTACCCGCCACCACCCACCCCAACGTCCAATAACCGGCCAGCTACGACTCCCGGTGAACTGCGTAGGAGTCGAAATGAAATAACTTGCGCGTTTCGAACCCTCCACAGGCCTGTGACCTGCGATGATGCTCTCGATCACGTATTTGTTACTTCATTACGTCCCCGTAGAGCCGCTTATGCTTGCAGGCGCGGCGGCCCAGGTTCCCGGTAGGAGGTCATCATGCGGACCTACGAGATGTACGACCTTGTCGATGTACCCCATCGCGACCGTCCTGGACGCTGGGAGGAGATCCTGGGCAGCACGGTGACGCCATTCCACACTGATGTTCCTCCAGGGAAATTACCCTACCGTGCCTCGATTGAGCGTCGCTGGTTCGATGACATCGCGCTGCTGGATATCGCATGTGATCCGTGTAGGGGTGAACGTAGTCGAAGTCTGATCAGCCGGACCAGCGAGGAAAATATTGCGATCTTCTTCGCTACCGCTGGGACTGAACGGCTTGCCATCGAGGACAAGAAGATTGTTGTCACTCCGGGCAGCTTCGTGGCTTGGAACAGCACGCAAAGGATGCGGTTCGAAGTTGTTGAGCACTTCCGCAAAATTACCCTGGTAATGCCGAGGGCGGCGCTGGAAGAGGTCTTGGAGAGCCCGTGGTTGGAAGCCGACCTCGTGGTGGACGTGAACGCTCCCGCGATCAGGTTGTTGCGCAGTTATATCGCCTCACTTGCCAGCCTCCCGCACGAGATTCCCGCCCCCACCATAACGGCGGCCCGCAACGCGGCATTGGAGTTGGTGGCCGCGGCGGTGCGCCCCGAGGTCACGTTCACGAATGCGATCACTGGGGAATCGCTGCGGCTCGCAGTGGAACGCTGGATAGCTCGAAACCTTGGCCACCGCGACGTCAGTGCCGCTGCGGCGGCCGCTGCGCAGTGTGTGTCTGTCCGCACGCTGCAGCGCGGCTTCGCCGCGACAGGAAACAGCTACAGCGCCGCCGTCCGCTCCCAGCGACTCGCACGAGCCCGCCGGGACCTGATCGAGGGATCATGCTCTATTCAGGCGATCGCCAGCCGTTGGGGTTTTGCGGACACGAGTCACTTCTGTCGAGAATTCAAACGGCTGTATGGTGCGACGCCGACTTGTTACCGTGATTCGGTCGCCTTATCGTTCGCCCACGTGGGCGAACCCGATTTTCGGGACGATCCGGACGGTGGAGCGCAGCCCTTCAGAACCGCGTCCCAGACGTCCAGGACGTCCAGGCTGCATGACTGATCGCGTCGTCCGTCCGGTCGGCACTTGTCCCGGATGTCCAGGACGGGCCGGACTGGCGGCGGGTCAGGTCGGGGAGGCCGGGTT
>NZ_CDWRCK010000246.1:0-6288 GCF_977927595.1 Frankia sp. CcWB3 | reverse complement strand
ACCCCGCGGCGCACCACCTGCCCGTTCTGCCCCGCTGCGGCGGGGCAGAACGGGCAGGTGGTGCGCCGCGGGGTGGTGCGGTGGGGTCAACCGACGGGGCGGGGCTTGCCGTCGGCCGGGGCGGCCACGCCCCCAGGGTCTCGGCAAGTTTGCTTGGTAGCGGCTCGTAGTCCGCTCCTGGGGTGGTGGGAGTGTGTGGTCGGTTTGTTCGTGGGATGCGGCCCTGAACGCAATGTTATGTAGCCTAAGTTGATCATGTGGTGCAGGGTTGAGCGTGTGGAGCGGGTGTGTCAAGAAAACGACTCTGTCGCACATCTGGTGGTCGTTGACATGACCTGCTATACTACGTGCCCGGACCGGGTCAGCTCCCCCCTGCCAGCATGCGGGTCGATTTCACCGTCCATCGCAGCGGCGACTCCGGGTCCCCCGCTGGTCGGGCTCGACCAGCGCGAGCAGCGCGTCCACCAGGCGCGGGTCCTTCTCCCGCAGCGGTCTGCGGCCCGCGCCCGCCGTGCGGACCCGCCCGGACGGAGGCTGGCCACTGTCCAACGCCGCCGCCCCGCGCGAGACGGTGCCCTCCGAGACCCCCGCTGCCCGGGTCACCAGACGAATCCCGCCATGCCCCAACGCCCTGGCATCCGCCCCCAGCACCAGTCGCCGCCGACGCTCGTCCAGATGCGGCAGCAACACCGCGAACTTCTCCGCTAGGACCTCGTCGGTCCCCTCCCTCACAGAGCATGGTCAAAAGCCGAAGTTATTTTCCGGTGGCTCCCTGGTCCGGGGCGATGATGCACGGTAATTCGGGATGGGCCTGGCCGATGTCGGCGATCCGCAGGTCCACCCAGGCGAGCAGACCAGGAACGGCTACGCCGTGCGGAGGCCGGTCCGCGTAGGGGGCGAGGTTCGCCGCGCCGCGCCGCAGCACGGCCACGCCGCCCTTGACGTTGCCGCGGGCCAGATGGGTGACGCCGACGGCGAGCTGTGCCAGCCCGCGCCACAGCCCGCGCTCGCCGGGGTCGGTCTCCGGACTCTTCCAGACGGCCTCGAGTACCTCGTGTGCCTGGAAGGGAAGTCCCGCGTCGAGGAGTCGCTGGGCCTCGGCGAGTGCCGCGGCCGGCGGTAGCGGGGCCGAGGAGGCGAGCGGCGGCACGCCGGTCTCGCCGTGGGGAAGGGGGCGGCCCAGCGCGTCCCGGGGCCGTTCCCCGGGCCGGGACACCCCGGACCCTGGTTCAGTCGCGGGGTGTGCCCGGGGGACGGGGCGTGTTCCGTGCAGCGGCCGTGTTCCGGACGGTGCGCGTCGCCCGGAGCGGTCCGAAGTGGTCATGCGGTCCACTCTGACCGTCCCTAGCGGGTGGTGCCTCCCGTAGCCGCGCGGACCGGAGTCGTCGTCAGGCAAGACCTGGGGCGCGGTGTCAGCGTCCGCTGGTGTCAGCGGCTGATTGCGGCGCGCAGCGCGTCGGCGCGGTCCGTGCGCTCCCAGGTGAAGTCGGGCAGCGTCCGACCGAAGTGGCCGTAGGAGGCAGTCTGCCCGTAGATCGGCCGTAGCAGGTCGAGGTCCCGGATGATGGCGGCCGGGCGCAAGTCGAAGACCTCCGAGACGGCCCGCGCGATCTCCGGCACCGGCACGGTCTCGGTGCCGAAGGTCTCGACGAACAGGCCTACCGGCTCGGCCTTGCCGATGGCGTAGGCAACCTGCAGCTCCGCCCGCCGGGCGAGGCCGGCCGCGACGACGTTCTTGGCGACCCAGCGCAGCGCGTAGGCGGCCGAACGGTCGACCTTGGACGGGTCCTTGCCGGAGAAAGCACCGCCGCCATGACGGGCGTAACCGCCGTAGGTGTCAATGATGATCTTGCGGCCGGTCAGGCCCGCGTCGCCGATCGGGCCGCCGATCTCGAACCGGCCGGTCGGGTTCACGAGCAGCCGGTAGCCGTCTACCTCCAAACCCAGGTTCTCCTCGGCCAGCCGCTTGAGCTCGGGGGCGATGACCTGGTCGCGGATGTCCGGAACCAGACGGGTGGCCAGGTCGACGTCGGCGGCGTGATGCGCGGACACGACCACCGTGTCCAACCGGATCGGGCGGTCCCCGTCGTATTCGATGGTCACCTGGGTCTTGCCGTCCGGCCGCAGGTAGGGCAGCAGGCCGGCGTGACGCACCTTCGACAGCCGCTGGGCGAGGCGGTGGGCCAGTGTGATCGGCAGCGGGAGCAGGTCGGGGGTCTCGTCGGTGGCGTAGCCGAACATGATCCCCTGGTCGCCGGCGCCCTGCTGGGCCAGCGTGTCCTCGCCGCCCTCGACCCGTGCCTCATAGGCCTTGTCGACGCCCTGGGCGATGTCCGGGGACTGGGCACCGATCGAGACCAGCACGCCGACGGTCGCGCCGTCGAAGCCGGTGGCGGCGTCGTAACCGATGTCGGTGAGGGTGCGCCGCACGACGGCGGTCACGTCGACGTGCGCGGAGCTGGTGACCTCGCCGGCCACGTGCACGTGCCCGGTGGTCAGCAGTGTCTCCACCGCGACCCGGGAGGTGGGGTCGCCGGCCAGGAACGCGTCGAGCAGGGCGTCACTGATCTGGTCGGCGAGTTTGTCCGGATGGCCTTCGGTGACCGACTCGGAGGTGAAAAGGCGACGGGACATGGAAGGATTCCTCATTTCATGGAACAAGATATGGAACAAGGTGATGTTGCGGGAGGAGGTGCCGGTCGCACGGGGACATACGTGCGCGGGTGGAGCTGCGCGGGTGGATCCGCGCCGGTACATCCTTGCCGGCACTGGCTGGCCGGCACGGTCATTTCACCAGGATCGGTGCTTGGGGTCCGGGTGCCGCGTCGGGCTCGTCGACGCCGTTGGATGTCGACGCCGTCGGATGTCGAACCGGCATGCGGGCATGCCCTCCGGGTCGGCGGGCGCCGAGGTGAGGAGAGGGGGGTGCTGGTCGCGCCGGCCTCCGGTCGCGCCGGCTCAATGGCCGGCCAGGCCGAGGGAGCGGACCGGAGCGGTGGATCTCGGGAACGCGCTGAGGGTGCGCCGGGACGAGCGCGTCCGCCGCGCGGCTCAGCGCGCGGTACAGATGGCGGAACTCGCCAGGGAGAAGTCGACGTGGCCACGCGTAACGAGAACGGCCGGACCGAACGCCGGATGATCTCACCACGGCGGTCAACCTGCCGTCAACGCCGCAGGCCGATCGTGTGCCATTGCCTGGGCGCGTGGACGAGCCGGTGATCACCACGATCGCCTACGAGCACGTGGATCGCGTCCGTTCCTACGAGTTGCTCGCCCGTGAGCGGACCTGACCGGCTCGTCCTTCGACCCTTTGCGTCATCCGGGACCGGTGATTACGGTGGAGTGTGACGGATGACACTGAGCGCGGTTATCCGGGAGCGAGTGAATCCGGGAGCGAGTGGGAGACAAGGAGACGTCGTGTCGGACGACCGGTGCGGGATCACGGCGACGCCGTGGCCTCAGCCGGGTGGCCGCGCGGTCGAACTCACTCATCGCCGTCATATCGACACCTGCCGCGTCAACACGGCGGCCTGTCCCCGTTGACCTCCGGATGACCTCCGGAACATCCGGACCTTCCGCACCCCGGCCTCGACCTTCGATCTGACATCCGCCTCCGCGCGTTTGTCGGTCGATGCTCGATCCGGCCGGAACGAGGCGCTGGAGGTCGTCGTCAACGGCAGGAACGGCGCTGGCCATGACCGATCCCCTGGCATCATCGGAACAATCCCTGACTCCGGAGCAGCCTTCGGCGCACGGGCGATCCACCGCGACGGAACGGTCCGAGTCCGGCCGCTCCGAGTCCGAGCGGTCGACGGTGCCCGGACGATCCGAGGCGGCCGAGGCCTTCGTCCTGCGGGGGGTGCACGTCCTCGACAAGACCGGGCGCTTCGGTGAGCCGACCGACGTCGCCGTCGGCGGCGGGATCATCCATGCGGTCGGCACGCGACTCGGCCTCGACCGGGACGCCGTCGACGTTGACGCCCACGACCTGTGGCTGATGCCAGGGGTCGTCGACTGCCACGCTCACGTCACGCAGTCCACCTATGATCCGTTCGAGCTGGCGACGGCGTCGCTGTCCACGCGGGTCCTGCAGACCGCCGCCGCGTTGCGGGCGTCGTTGGCGGCCGGTGTCACACACCTGCGGGACGCCGGCGGCGCCGACGCCGGCATCCGGGACGCGGTCAGCGCGGGCACCGTGCCCGGACCGCGGCTCGCCGTGTCCGTCGTCGGGCTGAGCCGGTCCGGGCGGCACGGTGACGGGGCGATCATCGGTCCCGGGCTGGAGTCGGCCGAAGATGTTCTCATGCCGGACTATCCCGGCCGGCCCCCGCATACCGTTACCGAGGCGGGCAGCCTGCCGGCGTCGGTGCGGGGCGTTCTGCGTGCGGGTGCGGACTGGATCATGATCTACGCGAGCGGTGGGGTGATGTCCGCCCGGCCGGGGCAGCCCGAGCCGCAGTTCAGCCCGGTGGAGCTTGCGGCCGCCGTCGCGGAGGCCCGGCGGTACGGACGCCCGGTGATGATGCATGCCTTGGGCGAGCGGTCGATCGAGGCCGCGGTCGCCGCCGGAGCGCGGTCCATCGAGCACGGCATCGGACTCACCGAGCCCGTGGCGGCCGCCGTGGCGGCCGCCGGGGTGACGCTCGTCCCCACCCTGTCGCCCTACCAGGACCTGGCGGCGCTGGCGGCCACCGGAGTGCTGCCGGGCTGGGCGGTGGACCGGGCCGAGGCCACCGAGGCCGCGCTGGCCGGCACGATCGCGGTCGCCCGTGCGGCGGGGGTGCCGATCGCGCTCGGCAGCGACGCCCGGCACCGCACCCGGCACGGCACGAACCTGGCCGAGATCAGCCGGCTGCGCCGCGCCGGGCTCACCCCGCCCGAGGCGCTGCTCGCCGCGACCGCGACCGGAGCCCGGCTCTTCGGACTGGGGGAGGGAGCCGGCCGTATCGCCGTCGGCTCCGCCTTCGACGCGATCCTGCTCGACGCGGACCCCGGGGACCTGTCGGTCTTCGAGCGGCCGGGCGCCGTGAGCGGGGTGTTCCTTGGCGGTCGTGCGGTGCTGCCCCACCCGCGACTGCCCGGGAACCTGGTCCGCCCCACCATGGTGATGGAAGAGGTGCCGAGAATCGCTCCCGAGCGGCCCGCGGCGTCGCCGTCCAGCTGACTCTCCCGTTTTCTAGAATGTTCACGAAATATCAAAAGAAATACCCTTAGTATGGCTTCGCGGGCTTTCGTCGGATCCGCTCTGGGACGGCGATTGACCGAGATGCGGATCGGCCCCCGAAAGCTATTGTCGTAGGGGCCCCGCTGCCGGCTGCCGTCAGGTGGCCCGGGCCATTTGCTGGTACGGGGTGCCGCGTCTCCAATGCCTGGAGGGTTCTCATGCAGCACGCTGAAATGATCAATAAGAACATGCGGAAGGCCATCGAGGAGTGTATGTCCTGCTCGGCCCTGTGCGAGGAGACGATCTCCTACTGCATGGACATGCCGGGCGCCATGATGGAGTCGGCGAACATGCGGCTGATGATGGACTGCGCAGCCGTCACCAGGACCTGCGCCGACATGATGTGCCGGATGTCGCCGATGCACGGGGAAATGTGCGCGATGTGCGCGCGGATCTGCGTGATGTGCGCTGAGATGTGCGAGAGGATGCCGCAGGATCAGCAGCTCGCCAAGCTCGCCGGCGCATGCCGATCCTGCGCGGAGAGCTGCAACACGATGGTGGGCGCCGCCGCCTGAGCGGCGTCCGGCCCGACGGCGCCGGGGCGTAGCCGGCGATCACCCGACTCCGCCCCGACGTCCGGGGCCGTGCAGCTGTGCGGCGGCACGTGCCACGTGCCACGTGGCCTCGGTCACGACTGGTGGCTACGGTTACGTATCCTCGGGCGGACATGGGGTGAAACACCTGAGTAACAATATTGACCATGTTGACAGGTAGCCGTCGGATAGGCAGAATATGGTCATGTCCTCCTGGGTGGCCACGGATGACCCCCCTGGTCATCCGTGGCCACATCGATTTCCTGCGAGTGGCCTCGTCCGGTTGTCCGGCCCGGCCACTTCACGTGCTTTACTAGCCTCCTCGGCTTTCCCTCGCTCGGTGTTCTCTCTGGCGTTCTCCTTATTCATGGCCGCTCGATAGGTCTGTCTCCAGATCGTCATTGCCTGCGTGGACGCCAGCTGCCTCGGTATCGATGTCCGGTCAGTACCGGGTACATCTCTGGACGGTTTCCGATCGGAGCATGCTGTGTCGTCCCTGGTTTCGTCAGCATACGTTTATCCGCGCCCCCA
>NZ_CDWRCK010000245.1:0-6294 GCF_977927595.1 Frankia sp. CcWB3 | reverse complement strand
GCCCCGATGAACTTCCCAAACAGGCCCTAACATGCCGCAGTCGCTCCGCCTCGGGCCGTCGCGGCCGTACCCCGGTGGTGACCGTGCCCAGGCGGGGCCGGGTTCGCGGGTGTCGATCGCTGGGATGCTGCTGACCGCGGCCCACCACGCCGTCTCCGGTGCGGAAGCGGCTGTGACCTGGGGCGATCCGATCTTGTCGGTGGCGTCGGGTAGACACCTCTCATGGCAGCAGACGAGACGACCTCCGCGCTTCCGGTGGCTTCCGGCCCGGCGTCGCCGGTCGCGCATGCTCCGGACCCGGCGGACCCGGTGCCCGGTGGGCTGCGGGAGCGCGCGGAGGAGCTGCTGCGGGCGCTTGCCGGGCCGGCCGCGGCGCTGCGCGAGGACCAGTGGCAGGCCATCGACGCGCTCGTGACCCACCGGCGCCGGGTGCTGCTCGTCCAGCGCACCGGTTGGGGCAAGTCGGCGGTGTACTTCCTCGCCACGGCACTGCTCCGCGGTGCAGCGGGACGCGCTGCACCGACGGTGATCGTCTCCCCGTTGCTCGCGCTCATCCGCAACCAGGCGGCGGCCGCGGCGAGGCTGGGCATCCGCGCCGGCGAGATTCACTCCGGCAATGTGACCGAGTGGGACGAGGTCTACGCGGCGTTGCGGTCGGGCGAGCTCGACGTGCTGCTCGTCGGGCCGGAGCGGCTGAACAACCCGACCTTCCGGGACGACTACCTGCCCGAGCTCGCCGCTACCACCGGGTTGCTCGTCATCGACGAGGCGCACTGCATCTCCGACTGGGGGCACGACTTCCGGCCCGACTACCGGCGGCTGCGTACCCTCGTCGCCGGGCTGCGTCCGGGGGTCCCGGTGCTGGCCACGACGGCCACCGCCAACACCCGCGTGGTCGAGGACGTCAGTGAGCAGCTCGGAACCTCCGCTCCCGCCGGCCCAGCGTCCGCCGGGACGTTGGTGCTGCGCGGGAGTCTCGATCGGGAGAGCCTGCGGCTCGCGGTCGTGTCGCTGCCGCAGGCCGAGCACCGGTTCGGCTGGCTCGCCGACCATCTCGGCGAGCTGCCCGGATCGGGGATCGTCTACACGCTGACGAAGGCGGCGGCGGAGGAGCTGACCATCTTTCTGCGCGGTCAGGGTCATGCCGTCACCACGTATCACGGTGGCACCGAGGCGGCCGAGCGCATCGCCGCCGAGGAGGACCTGCTCGCGAACCGGGTCAAGGCACTGATCGCCACCAGCGCGCTCGGAATGGGCTTCGACAAGCCGGACCTCGGCTTCGTCGTCCACGTCGGGGCTCCGTCGTCGCCGATCTCCTACTATCAGCAGATCGGCCGGGCCGGCCGTGCGCTCGATACGGCCGAGGTCGTGCTCCTCCCGGCGGCTGAGGACCGGGACATCTGGCGCTACTTCGCGGACACCTCTTTTCCGCCGGAGCACGTCGTCCGCCGGGTGCTCGGAGTGCTCGCGGCCGCCGACCGGCCGCTGTCGACCCAGGCGTTGCTCGCGTCCGTCGACCTCGGCCCCAGCCGGCTTGACCAGATGCTGAAGGTTCTCGACACCGACGGGGCGGTCCGGCGGGTCAGGGGCGGCTGGGCGAGTACCGGTGAGCCCTGGTCGTACGACGAGGAGCGTTACCGGCGTGTCGCCGCGGCACGGTCTCGGGAACAGCAGGCGATGCTTGACTACATCGTGACGACCGGCTGCCGGATGGAGTTCCTGCGCCGGCAGCTTGACGATCCCCACGCGGCGGCCTGCGGGCGGTGTGACCGGTGCACCGGTCGGTCGTGGTCGTCCGCGGTCTCGGAGTTCTCGCGGACGCGGGCCCGGGATGAGCTGCACCGGGCGGGCGTCCCGGTCGAACCGCGGCGGATGTGGCCGACGGGGATGGGCCGGCTCGGGGTCGACCTGGCCGGGCGTATCCCGGCGTCGGCCGGTGCCGAGCCCGGGCGGGCGCTCGCCCGACTCAGCGATGTGGGCTGGGGAAACCGGCTGCGCCCGATGTTCACGCCTGCCACCCTCGCCGCGCCCGGCTCCGCTGTGCCCGGCTCCGCTGTGCCCGGTGCCCTCGACGGCCCGCTTCCCGGCGATCTCGTCGAGGCGGTGGTCGCGACGCTCGCCGGTTGGGGATGGCAGCGGCGGCCGGTGGCCGTCGTGTCGATCGCGTCCCGGAGCCGGCCCCGGCTCGTCGCGAGCCTCGCCGAGCGCATTGCCACCATCGGACGCCTGCCGCTGCTGGGGCAGCTCGACCGGGTCGCCGACGGGCCGCACACCGGGCAGGTGCACAACAGCGCGCACCGGCTCGCCGGCCTGTGGAATGCGTTCACCGTCTCCCCGGCCCTTGCCGCCGCCCTGGGCGAGCTCGGCGGTCCGATGCTGCTCATCGATGATCGGATCGTCACCGGCTGGACGATGACGGTCGCCGCTCGACTGCTCCGGCAGGCCGGAGCGCCGTCGGTGCTGCCGTTCGCGCTCGCGGTGGACACCGCATGACCGGCCGGGAGGAAGGCTCAGACGCGGCGGAACAACAGCGCCCGCTTGACTTCCTGGATGGCCTTGGTCACCTGGATGCCGCGTGGACAGGCGTCGGTGCAGTTGAAGGTGGTCCGGCAACGCCAGACCCCCTCGCGTTCGTTGAGGATCTCCAGGCGTTCGTCGGTACCGGAGTCACGGCTGTCGAAGATGAACCGGTGGGCCGCGACGATCGCCTGCGGGCCGAAGTAGTCGCCGTCGGTCCAGAACACCGGGCACGCGGTGGTGCACGCCGCGCACATGATGCACTTGGTCGTGTCGTCGAAGCGGGCCCGGTCCTCGGCGGACTGCAGCCGCTCGCGGGTCGGCTCGTGGTCGTCAGTGATCAGGTAGGGCTTCACCGCCCGGAACGCGTCGAAGAACGGTTCCATGTCGACGATGAGGTCCTTCTCCACCGGCAGACCTTTGATCGGCTCGATAGTGATCTCCGAGCCGAGGTCCTTCACCAGCACCTTGCAGGCGAGGCGGTTGGCGCCGTTGACCCGCATCGCATCCGAGCCGCACACCCCGTGCGCGCAGGACCGGCGGAAGGCGAGCGTCCCGTCGAGGTTCCACTTGACCCACATGATCGCGTCGAGCAGCCGGTCGCTCGGATCGAACGGCACCTGGTAGCTCTCCCAGTGCGCCTCGTCGACCGTCTCCGGGTCGTAGCGACGGATCTTGAGGGTGACTGTCATCAGTACTTGCGCTCCATCGGCTGGTAGCGGGTCATGACAACCGGCTTGTAGTCTAGGCGGATCTCCGCCTCCGGCGAGGCGGCCACCAGCGGCCCCGACCGGTAGGCCATCGTGTGGCGCATGAAGTTGACGTCGTCCCGGTTCGGGTAGTCCTCACGGGAATGGCCCCCGCGGGACTCGTTGCGGGCCAGCGCCCCGACGACCAGGACCTCGGCGAGGTCCAGCAGGAAGCCGAGCTCCACCGCTTCGAGTAGTTCGGTGTTGTAGCGACGCCCCCGGTCGGACACGCCCACCCGCTGGTAACGCGTCTTGAGGCCGGAGATGTCGCTCAGCGCCTGCTTGAGCGTCGCCTCCGTCCGGTACACCGAGGCGTTGACGTCCATCGACTCCTGCAGCTCGCGCCGGATCGCAGCCGCGTTCTCGGTTCCGGCGCCCGCGCGCAGGCGTCCGAGCAGGTCCTCGACGAACGACGCCGGGTTCTCCGGGAGGTCGGCGTGCCGTGCGGTCGCGTTCGCGTACTCGGCGGCGGCGATGCCGGCCCGCCGGCCGAATACGTTGATGTCGAGCAGCGAGTTGGTGCCCAACCGGTTCGCGCCATGCACGGACACACACGCCACCTCGCCGGCCGCGTACAGACCGGGCATGACCGTGTCGTTGTCCGCGAGCACCTGCGCGTCCACGTTGGTCGGGATGCCGCCCATCGCGTAGTGCGCCGTCGGCTGGATCGGGATCGGGTCGTTGTACGGTTCGATGCCGAGATAGGTCCGGGCGAACTCGGTGATGTCGGGCAGCTTCGCGTCGAGCTGCTCCGGCGGCAGGTGGGTGAGGTCGAGGTAGACGTGGTCGGCGTCCGGGCCGCAGCCGCGGCCGGCACGGATCTCGGTGTAGATGGCGCGAGCCACCATGTCGCGTGGCGCAAGGTCCTTGATGGTCGGGGCGTAGCGCTCCATGAAGCGTTCGCCGTCCTTGTTGCGTAGGATTCCGCCCTCGCCGCGGGCACCCTCGGTGAGCAGAATCCCCATCTTCCAGATGCCGGTCGGATGAAACTGGAAGAACTCCATGTCCTCCAGCGGGATGCCCCGCCGGAACGCCAGACCCATTCCGTCACCGGTCAGCGTGTGCGCGTTGGAGGTGACCTTGAAGACCTTGCCGAAACCGCCGGTGGCGAACACCACCGACTTGGCCTGGAAGACGTGGATCTCTCCGGTCTTCAGCTCGTAGGCGACCACCCCGGCCGCCGCGCCCTCCTGCAGCAGCAGGTCGAGGACGTAGAACTCGTTGAAGAACTCGATGTCGTGCTTGACGCACTGCTGGTACAGCGTCTGCAGGATCATGTGCCCGGTGCGGTCCGCCGCGTAGCAGGAGCGGCGCACCGGGGCCTTGCCGTGGTCGCGGGTATGGCCGCCGAACCGGCGCTGGTCGATGCGACCCTCGGGTGTCCGGTTGAACGGCAGCCCCATTTTCTCCAGGTCGAGGACAGCGTCGATGGCCTCCTTCGCCATGATCTCCGCGGCGTCCTGGTCGACCAGGTAGTCACCGCCCTTGATCGTGTCGAAGGTGTGCCACTCCCAGTTGTCCTCCTCGACGTTGGCCAGGGCGGCACACATGCCGCCCTGCGCCGCGCCGGTGTGCGAGCGGGTGGGATAGAGCTTGGTGAGCACGGCGGTCCGGCAGCGGGTGCCCGCCTCGATGGCGGCACGCATGCCGGCTCCGCCCGCACCGACGATGACTGCGTCGTACCTGTGGACCTGCACGCCTACCTCCATCCGTCCGATGCTGGGGTCACGAGATCACCGGCGCGTTCAGATATCGGGATCGAAGGTGAAGATGACCAGGGTGCCGAGGGCGACGACCAGGAACGCCGAGGTATAGAGCAGCGTCTTCAGCCAGAACCGGGTCTGGGGCCGCCCGGCGTAGTCGTTGATGATCGTGCGCAGGCCGTTGGTGCCGTGCAGCTCCGCCAGGAGCAGCATCACCAGGTCCCAGGTGCGCCAGAACGGTGACGCCCAGCGGCCGGCGACGAACCCGAAGTTCACCCGCTGCACACCGCCGTCGAGGATGTTCATGATGAACAGGTGACCGAGCACCAGAAAGAACAACAGCAGGCCGCTGACCCGCATGAACACCCAGGCGTAGAGCTCGAAGTTGGTGCGCGCCTTGGCGCTGCCCGGCTTCCCCCGCCGGCGGGAGAGCCCGGGGGCGCGGGGCGCGACGAGTTCCGGCGCGCGCGGGCCCGCCGGGCCACCGGGGGGAGCGGTTGCCGTCATCAGGTCGTGCTCCCGAACAGCGTCTCGAAGGTGTGCAGCAGCATTCGGGAGGCGGCCGGAACCAGCAGCACGACGAAGATGACGAGCTCGACGTACAGCATCTGCTTCTGGTACCTCGGGCCGGACTCCCAGAAGTCGATCAACATGATCCGGATGCCGTTGAGGGCGTGGTACAGCACCGCCGCGACCAGGCCGACCTCGAGCAGGTTGACGACCGGGTTCTTGTAGACCTCGATCACCTCGTTGTACGACGTGGGGGAGACCCGGACGAGAGCGGTGTCGAGCACGTGGGCGAAGAGGAAGAAGAAGACCAGGACACCGGTGATCCGGTGGGCCACCCAGGACCACATACCCTCTCGACCGCGGTACAGCGTGCCCGCTGGTGCCTTCGGCAATGAAAGCTCCTCCGGATCGGCCCAGCCGATGGGCCGGAAAGGTCATGTCTGGGGGCGCTAGGGCGCCCCGACGCATCGTCGAGACGATGGTGCATCTCACCCAGATGCTAGTGCCGGGCCTGGTGGAGGGCATGTTCGGGCCGGGCGCGTCCGGGTGAACTCGGCCACAGGCGCACTGGGACGCCCCACCCCCGGGTTCCGGTGCCATTCGGTGCCGGCCCGCTCCCCGAGCCGTCCCTCGACCGGGTCGTCAGGGTACGAGGGTGGTGGTTTCGGTCGGCGCCGGTGCCGTCGTCGGAACGACGGGCGGCGTCGTGACCCCCGGAGAGGCCGATGCCGTCCGGCTCGGCGAGGGGGTGACCCGGTCGGGTGGTGTCTGGGTCGGTGGCGGGGAGGTCTGAACCCGGGTGCTCGGCTGGGGGG
>NZ_CDWRCK010000244.1:0-6359 GCF_977927595.1 Frankia sp. CcWB3 | reverse complement strand
GAATGTTTACGGAACGTGGACGCTCTTGGACAGGTGGCGGCGTGGCCGGTCGAGACCGTCGCGGTCGCGGTGATGGGTCGGGCGGACGAGGCGGTCGGACCGGGTGCGGGGTCCGGGTGGCCGGACGCAGCGGTGACCCCGCGGGTCCGGGAGGTGGCGCGGACCGGACCACTCGATCACCCCTTCCGGCTGGCCTCGGTGTCGAAGCTGCTCAGCGCCTATGCGGTCCTGATCGCCGTGGAGGAGGGCGCGATCGGGCTTGACGATCCCGCCGGACCCCCCAGGTCCACCGTGGCTCATCTACTCGCCCACACCTCCGGGCTCGCGTTCTCGGGGACCCGCACATTGGCCCCCCCGGGCACCCGTCGCATCTACTCCAACACCGGGTTCGAGCGGCTGGGGGAGGCGCTGGAGAAGGCGACCACCATCGCCTTCGCCGACTACCTCGCCCAGGCGGTCTTCGAGCCCCTCGGGATGCACGGTGCCCGGCTGACGGGATCCCCGGCCTCCGGCGTGACGGCGACGCTTGCCGACATGCGACGCTTCGCTGCCGAGCTCCTCGCCCCGACGCTGATCACCTCCGCGACGTTCGCCACGGCCATCTCGGTCGCCTTTCCCGGACTTGCCGGCGTGTTGCCGGGTTTCGGCCAGCAGACCCCCAACGACTGGGGACTCGGCTTCGAGATCCGCGGCAACAAGCACCCGCACTGGACGGGCAGCTCCAACGCGCCGTCGACCTTCGGCCACTTCGGGCAGAGCGGGACCTTCCTGTGGGTGGATCCCGTCGCCCGCCTCGCATGTGTGACTCTTTGTGATCGTGATTTTGGCGAGTGGGCCCAGCGAGCCTGGCCACCGCTGGCGGACGCGATCCTGGCGCAGGCCCCCTCGTGGTCCGCAAACCGCTCGGCGTGACGTGCGAGAAAGGGCGGGGGCGGCGCGGCCGTCAGTGACCGTTTCCGGTCGGATGCCGGTTTCTTCCGAGGGCATTGTCAGCTTTTGGTCATGATCTGGAATCCAGATCTCCTTCCCATGGTCTGCGCGGGACGGCCGTGGCTCATGGGCCATGATGTCGGCATGTTTCCTCGGCGAGACCGATCCCGACGGCCGGTTCCTCACCCGGCGCAGGCAGGCATGGATACGCAGAGTAGCGAGCGTCGCTGCTTTCGTCGGGGAGCCGGTCCCGCATGACTGAGGGGGTGAACGGTCATACCGTCCAGGTTGTCCCGGCCGTTGATCCCGGTGAATCGGTTGTTCCGGTTGATCCGGTTGATCCGGTCGATTCCGCGGGTCGGGTGGACATCGGCGTGGCGATCGGCATCCCCGAGCCGTACCGCACAGAGCTTCAGGACTGGCGGGAGCGACTCGGCGATCCGAACGCAGCCCTCATCGTCCCGCACGTCACCCTGCTGGGTCCGACCTCCGTCGGGCTCGTGGACCTGCCCGTGATCGAGCGCCACCTCGCGCGGGCGGCGCGGGCGAACTCCCCGTTCACCATCCGCCTGCGGGGATCCGGCACGTTCCGGCCGCTGTCCCCGGTCGTGTTCGTCGCCCTCGCCATGGGTATCCTCCGGTGCGAGAAACTGGCGGCGGTGGTGCGGTCCGGTCCTCTCGACCGGCCGCTCAGCTTCGCCTACCATCCGCACGTCACCGTCGCGCACGACCTCGCCGAGGACGCGTTGGACCGCGCCTTCGATGCGCTCGCCGAATATCAGGCGCAGTTCGAAGTCAACGGGTTCGGGCTGTATGAAAGAGGCGCCGACCTGCGCTGGCGGCAACTACGCTTCTTCCCGTTCGGTCGCCCTGCGCGTGGGCCGGAACCGGTGGGCGGCGGGGGCGACGCGCCACACTCGGATCTCGGGAGTAAGCGCGCGTCGCCGGGGGGACAGTAACGAATGTGGCGGGACCTCGTCAGGCGGTACGGGCCAGTGTCGGGACGGTTTCCGGCACCGCTGTGGCAGTACGCCGGAAACGTCCGTTTCTCGATCACCTCATCCGGGCATATTCCCGCTACACAGCCGACGGCGGTGATCGTCTTGCGGCGTCGGCGACCTACTTTGCGTTCCTGTCGTTCTTCCCGCTGGTCGCGCTGGCCTTCGCGGTCACCGGCTTCGTCGTGGACGCGTACCCCGATGTGCAGGAGAGCCTGACCCGGCAGATCAACGACTATCTTCCGGGCTTGGCGGACAAGCTCGACGTTGCCTCGATTGGCAACGCCAAGGTCGGCGTGGGCATTATCGGTCTTGCCGGCCTCCTGCTCGCCGGACTCGCGTGGATCGACGCGCTGCGGGGTGCCATCCGTCTCGTATGGCACCAGGACATCGACGTTGGCAACATCATCACCCGGCGGCTGCGGGATGTCACGGTGCTCGCGGGACTGGGGCTGACTCTGTTGGCCTCACTCGTCGTGACCAGCCTCTCGACCTCGGCCACCGGGTCATTCCTGAGCTGGATCGGATTGTCCGGCAGCACCGCCGCGGCCTGGGTGACCGGCCTGCTGGCCCTGCTCGTCGCCCTCGCGATCGACACCGCGGTTTTCCTCTATCTGTTCTGGCGGCTGCCGCAGCAGACCGACCGGGTGCGGACGGTCCGGGGTGCGGTGCTCGGCGCCGTCGGAGTCGAGATCCTCAAGATCGTCGGCACCTGGCTGGTCGGGCAGACCATGAGCAATCCGGTGTACGGTACGTTCGCGGTGATCGTCGGGTTGCTCATCTGGATCAACATCGTCATGCGATGGACGCTGTTCGTCGCGGCCTGGACCGTGACGGCGCCCTACAACTCCGACGTCTTCCCCTCCGGTTCGGCAGCCCGGCATTCCGTCGCCGAGGCGGCCGACCACGCGGCGGCGGGGAGCGCGGGTGCGGCAGGCGCGGGCGCGGGATCCGCGGGGCCGGCGTCCTACCGGTCGAGCGGCTCGCCGAACCCGGAGGCCTCCCGCCGCCCGGTGTCCGGCTCCCAGACCGGCTCGACGCCGCTCGAGCCGGCTTCACCCGACTCGTCATCGGCGAAGCCATCCTTGGCCGGACCGCTGCGGGTGGCGTCGGAGGGCAGCCCGCGTGGCACGGTGCCCATCCCCGCCCGGGTACGGGCACTCCTACGCCGCCGCATACCCTCGGGGACATCCAGCAGGTCGGACTGATCAGGTCCGGCCGCCGGCCTCAGCCTCACGGACACGTGTCCGTCGCGCGGTGCGGGCGGCCGACCCGACGGGCGCTCGACGTCCCGGAGGCCCGCCGCCGCGTGCCGCCGCCGGTGCTGGCGCCGACGCACTCGGGCGGCTCGACGGGTGAGCGCGGTGAGCAGGCATGCCACGACGGTGCAGCCGATCGCGATCCAGGTTATCGGGCCGATGCCGCTGCCAGGATCGCCCGCGCGGGCGACTCCGTGCCGCGAGGAGGCTGTTGCCGCGCCGGCGGTTGGCACGATCCCTGGACCCGCCGGGCTGACGGAGGGCCGGTCTCCCGCGGGCCCGCTCGACGCCGGCGCCGTCGCCCTGGGGTTCGCGAGATACCCGACCAGGGTGACCGTGTCGGCGTGCGCGAAACCCCAGTCGAGCAGCGCGCGTGCGTCCTTGCCGTAGGCGGGAGCCGTCCGCAGCAGGGCGACGATGAGGGTGTGGCCGTCGCGGGTGGCCGCGCCGACGAACGTCGCGCCGGCCGCGATGGTGTAGCCGTTCTTCACCCCGATAGCCCCCTCGTAGGAACGCAGCAGGGCGTTGTGGTTCTGGATCTCGAAGCGGGTACCCCCCCGGCCGGCGAGCGAGGCGCGCGGGATCGTCAGGTAGCTCCGCACCGTCGGGTTGTCCAACGCCGCCCGACCGAGCACGGCTAGGTCGTGCACACTGGTGACCTGGCCCGGACTGTCCAGCCCGGTCGGGTCACCGGCGACGGTGTCCGTCGCGCCGAGCGACCTGGCCAGAGCGTTCATCCGCTGCAGCACGGCGGGGGTTCCCCCGCTCGCCTGGACCAGGGCCATGGTCGCGTCGTTTCCGCTGGAGATCAGCATGGCAGTCGCCAGGTCACGGACGGTGTATCCGACCCCCGGCACGAGACCGACCTTCGTGCCGTCCACCCGAGGGGCGTTCTCGTCGACCGTCACGACCCGGTCCGGCGGCAGGCCGGGCAGCACGGTCAGCGCGGTAAGGATTTTCATCGTGCTGGCCGGGAGATCCTGGGCGTGGGGGCGGTAGGCGGCGAGGATGGCGCCGCTTCCCGCGTCCGCGACAAGCCACTCGGCCGCCGTGAGACCGGCCGTGAGACCGGCCGGGGGAGCGGAGTCGGAGGCGGCGGTGGGTGCCGGTGCGGCGAGTGGGACGGCCGCGGCCGCCGGAACGATCTTCAGGAACGGGGCGAGAATCGCTCCGAGGACCGCCACGGCCACCAGCGCCCGCCCGAGGCTTCCGCGGAGGCGACGCGGGTCATGCCGGGGCGGACAGGGGACACGCACCTGTCGAACGCTACTGGGTTGCCCCGTTCCGCAGAAGGGTGGTCACGGCCCGTGTCGCGAGTGGGTGTTTCCTGTGGAGGAATCCACTGGTTGCGGCTTTCCCATTGAATGCCAGGAGGAGCCCGTATGGGCAGAGAGGCTATGGTGCCCGTGTGTTGTGAATCCTCTGTTCTTGAGGTGCGTCGTCGCGCTGGCCTCCCGGGTGGGGTCGTCGAGCGTGGTCTCCGGGGTGGGACCGGTGGCGATGGTCGGCGTCGTCTTCCTGTCGGGACCGCCGTTTTCGCGGTTCCCGGTGCGGGTGGCATACCCGGCGTCCGTGGAGCGAGGGAGGATGCCGGTCGTGCTCACACCCGTGGTGTTTCTGCGCTTGTGGTGCTTGGGCCGCCGGGGGCGTTCCGGATTCCCGGCATTCGGCTTGCCCGTGGCGGGTGGGTCCTCGGTCTCGGGGTCGCTCGTTTCCCGGAGGCCACCACCGGCCGTGGACGCCGGCCCGCCGTGCCGTGACGGCGATCGTGCCGCGGTTGGCTTCCGTTCATCCGACGCCGTCTGGTGCGGAACGCGAACCGCGTCCCGAACCAGGCTCTCGATGTCGCCGCGAAGAGATTCGAGTTGGCCGGCCAGCTCGCCGCGCACGTACTGCCGGGTCGCCGCATCGCTCTGGGCAAGCCGGAGCGCGGCGATCTCACGCGCGAGAAACTCGGTGTCTTCCCGCATACGTACAGCGACCGCCCGATCTTCGGCCAGCGAGGCACGGTCACGGTCGTCCTGTCGGTTCTGGGCGAGCAGGATCAACGGCGCCGCGTAGGCGGCCTGGGTCGAGAAGGCCAGGTTCAGCAGGATGAAAGGGTAGGGATCCCACCGCAGCAGCGGTAGCGCGATGTTCAAGGCTATCCAGACGATCACGATACAGGTCTGAATGGCGAGGTACCGCCCGGTTCCCAGGAAACGGGCGATGGCCTCCGCGAAGCGACTGACCGATTCCCGGTCCATGCCCCGGGGGATCAGTGTGACCCGGCCGGAAGCGGGCAGGTCGAGACGCTCGGTGCAGGCACCACGACGTCCCGCGGCCCGTGATGTTGAGATGCTCATGGAAGATCCCCCTCCGCGCGCCCCAGTTACCGCCGGACAGCTGTGAGTGCGCATTCCTCGAGCAGGCCGCGGGCGGCACCGCCACGGCGACCTCTGGTCGACACGACTTCGATCGACCGCACCTGCTTGTGCACTGCTCGCGGCCCATGCGACTGCCGACCCGGACGGATCAGGGAAGCCCGGCCGGGACAGGGTGGATCCGCGCTACCGGCACGAACCGATCGGGCCGGGAGATCGCGGTGACCATCGACTCCCGAGCCGGAGACGCCGTCGCCGACGGCACGGCTGCACCGGACAGGAGGGCCGTGCGTCCGAACAGGCCGGACTTCCGAACAGTGCCCCGGGCGTCGTCTACCCGGGTTCCGTGGACGCGGGCCGGGCGCGACGGTGCGCGCTGATCGGCCCGGGATTCAGCGATGGCTGACGTCCACGAGCAGGAAGCGGCCTTTACTGGAGCACCCGCCAGGACTCACAGCGGCCACCTCCTCGCGCTGGTCCTCCATAGAGGATTTTTCGGGGGCTTGTCAAGGATAACCGCCGGAGTTGTTCCCTAACCCACTGGGGCACCCGTGATATCGGTCGCGATGACGTCACCCGAAGCGGGGACCGTCACCGTGGCGCGGGTGGCGCGGGTCCCGGCGCGGGCGCGGGCGTCCCACTCCTCGGCGGGCCGCGCGCTCGCCTCGGCCAGGGTCTGCCAGAACGCCGAAGGAGCATCGGCGAGCGCGGCAAGGCGCAGCCTTCGCAACAGCATTCCCTCGTCTGGTTCGATCCGGCGCCCCCGGATGTCGTCGGCCCCCTCCATCGCTCCCTCCCGTCATCCCGCC
>NZ_CDWRCK010000243.1:0-6360 GCF_977927595.1 Frankia sp. CcWB3 | reverse complement strand
CGGGTAGTCCCGCGGCACCGCCTCCCCCGAGTCGCACGGGGAATCCGGTCAGCTCGGCCGGAACCGCGCGTTCGACGCCCGGCCGTACGAGTGCCTCCCCACCGCCGGTCTCCCTACCGCCGGCCTCCGCGCAGCTGCCGGCACCGGCGCCGACCCGGGCTCGACCGCCAACGCCAACGCTAGCGTCGGCACCGACGCTAGCACCGGCACCGTCCCGACCCGCGTGGTTCGAGCGCGACGTCTCGAGGACCTCCGCCGGGTCCGCCGGTTCCGGCGCCAGGGTGCCATCCGTTCCCGGCGTTGAGGAGGGTCCTCGGTCGCGAGGAGTGCCGGCGCCGGTTCCCGTCCGGGATCATCGAGAACCTGGCAGGGATCCCCTGGAGGCCGCGGCCGGGCGTCGGCCGCCCGCCCGTACCGACGGGGATGACCACATACTCGATCATGATCGTGGTCGTCCACGGGCGTCGCGTTCTGCCGACCCGCCGACCATGCAGGTGCGCCGACAGCTCAGACCCGATCCCGAGCCGGATCCGGTGCCCTCCGGCACGAGGGACGAGGCGTGGCCCCTACCGGTCTCCGGCGCGCGGCAGGGCGGCGAGCCGGTGACCGATGCCTATTCCTATCCCGACTCCTATCCTGGCCCGGCCTTCGACCGCCGGCTGCAGGCATACCCCGGGCGGAACCGGGGCGCGGGTGACGACCATGACCTGGAGGATCAGGAACGGCGTGCTGACCCGGGGCCGCGGCCGGTTGTCCCGCGTCCGCAGGCCTTGCCCGAGACGCATCGTCCGTCGACGCCGTCCGAACAACCGACGCCGTCCGAACAACCGACGCCGTCCGAACAACCGAGGCCGGCCGCGTCTCGCGACCACCTCGCCGGTTCGGCCCCGGCGAACGGCGGTTTTGCGGCCCGGCGTGCCGATGAGGCCGTGGAAAGTCCCGATTTCCCACCGATCACCGCGCCCCGGCCGGTCGCCCCGTCCCGGCCGGTTGCCGCGCTGATGGTGGTGCTGGCGGCCGTCGGAGCCGGCATCGGCTCCGTCCTGCCGTGGAGCGAGATGTCCAGCGGCGACGAGACACGTACGTTCAGCGGTCTCGTGGTCGGAGACGGGCGCACCATCGGTGTCCTGGCGGTCATGCTCGGTGCCATCGGGGTGGGACGGTTGGTGCGTCGGCCGCTTGCCGGTGCGATCGACGTCGCCCTCGCCCGAATCATCGCGGTCCTGATCGTGATTATCACCGCTCTGGACCGCATCTACGGGCCGCCGACCCTCGCCTCGTTCCGCGCGATTTCCGCGGATGCGATCTCGATCCGTCCACAGGCGGGGATCACGGTGTGCCTCGGCGCCGGCCTCCTCGCCCTGATCGGGGCGGTGCTGCTCCAGCCGAGGACGAAGCCCCCTCGAGGGTGACCCGTCCGCATCGATCCGGTTCCGGTGGTCGTGCTCCCACGTCCTTCCGCTGACCCCTTGCTGGGGGACAACGGATTCGGTGGATGTGGGTCATGACCGAATCGTCATTGTCCGCGAGGATGTTCCTGGTCAAGGAAACACGGGGGAGTCAAGGGGACGCAGGGAGGACAGGCCGCCGGGCCAGGGGATGTCCGCCGAGGTGTTCCGTTCCTTGATCGGGCGCGCGCTCTCCCGCTGTGCGGGGGGTGGCGTGAGGGCGCGCGCCGGGTCTACGTCCTCGTGATCACTCTGGTGGCGGGGTCAGGCCGTTCCCTCGGCACCGGGATTGAGATGGCCGTCTTCCACTGCGAGTTTGTAGAGGTCGACCTTGGTGCTCGCGTCCCGCCCGGCCTTGCGGTACTTCGATCGGACCCGATCGATGTACTGCTTCGCCGTTTCCGGAGAGACGTTCATCTTGTGGGCAACCGTCTTCATGGGCATTCCGGTCGCATAGAGACGCAGTGCTTCTACTTCTTTGGGCGACAGGCCCGGTTTGTCCGGGGCGTCATCGGTGAGCAGCAGGAATGCCAGCTGCGGCGAGATCCACCCCGTTCCCGCGGCGGCGGCGCGGATCGCGGTGGCCAGATCCTCGATGTCGTCGGTCTTCGGGACGAAGCCCGACGCGCCGGCGCGCATCGCGTCGCGAACCGTCGCGGGAGCCGCCGCGGCGCTGAAAACCACGACCGCGCGGTCCACCGCGAGCAGCCGCTGGATGTTATGGGGCGGCGCGGTGCCATCGCCGAGATCGAGATCGAGCAGGATCACCTGGGCGCCGTGCCCCGGGCCGGCCAGCAGGGCTTCGATGGAGTGAGCGGTGCCGATCAGCCTGAAGTCCTCGACGTCGTGAAGGAGGTCCGCGAGGCCGCGAAGCACGATCGGGTGATCGTCCACTGCCGCCACGGTGATGGCGCCAGGTACTGCGGGTACTGCAGTTCCGTTCGCTACGCTCATGCTGGTCCAGTCGTTCTCCCGGACTTGCCGGCCACGAGGCGACAGACCTCGTCAGGCCGTACGGGCGTTGGTGCCCGCTGGCGGAGCGCGGGGCCCCACCGATCGCTGGGTGCGTCGGGGACACCGCACCCAGCGACGCCAACCATTTCAGCAGATCCCCACCGGGTGGCTGGTGGAGCATAGGGAGGGCCCAGCGTGGCGAGTGTCACGAGGGGACACGTCCATCAGAAGACGATCATAGATCATCGGCCGTCCACGTCCGAGCGATGCTCGGACGTGCTAGCGGCTCGTGGCGAGTTCGTCGGCGTCGGCGCGGGCAATGGGCGCTGCGCCAGCGGCGCGCCTGGAGCCAGGCTGAGCTGGCCGGCGCGGCGGGCATGACGCAGTCGGCGGTGGCACGGTTCGAGGCCGGCGGCACCGTACCGACACTCCCGGCGCTGGAACGGCTCGCCGAGGCACTCGACGCCGACCTCGACGTCCGCGTCATCCCTCGCTCCGCAGCGTAGGAGACGTTCTGGCACGCCCTGTCCGACATGAGCCGGTGAAATTCAGCGGGCGCCGACGACGGCTAGCTCGTCCAGTCCTCCCAGCTCAGGCCGGTGACCCGGCTGAACTCCGAGGTGTTCGCCGTAACGACTGTCAGCCCGCGCCGCAGTGCCTGCCCGGCGATCAACAGATCGTAGGCGCCAATCGGCGTCCCGGCCTTCTCCAGGGCGGCGCGCACCTCGCCGGCAGTACGGGCGTCCTCGTCATCGAAGTCAAGCAGGTCCAGGTCACCGGAGAGCAGTATCCGCAGGCGCTCGGTGTTCTCCGGCACCTGAGCGCTCTTCGCCACGCCATACCACAGCTCGAACAAGACGACCGACGAGAGCGCGAGATAATCCTCGGACGCTTCGGCCTCCCGGTACCGTTCCCGCACGCCGGCGGGCTTGTTCCGCAGCAGCGCGACCACAGTGTTGGTGTCCAGGAGGTAGCTCATCCGAAGAAGTCCTCCCCGGCGGGCGTCGGCGGCTGGTTCCTGCCGTCCTCGAACAGCGGCACGTCCGCGAAACGGTCCAGCTCGGTGAACCAGGCATCGACATCGGACGCGATCGGCTCCAGCAGCACGCCGTCTCCCATGCGCCGGACGCGCACCCGGTCACCGGGCAGCCGGAACTCCTTCGGGAGCCGCACTGCCTGGCTCCTGCCGTGCATGAAGAGCCTCGCGATCGCCGTGTCCGCCACAACGCCTCCCGCCTATGAGAGCTATCGATAGTATATACCAGGTGTCCGCTGCCGACTCGGTCAGATGGCGGTAGCGCGGGCACGCTGTGGCATGAGGCGGCGGTGCTAGCGGCACGTACGAGGGCGTAGCGGCACGTACGAGGGCGGCGATAGCCGAAGATGCGCTGGCTGGTCGGGCGTCAGACTGGACCGCCTCGTCGAGCCGCAGCCCATCCCCGCCCTTCGCGACCGCGACCCCACTGGCTACGAACGGCTGCGCCAGGAACCAGCATTTATCGCATTCCGGTTCCGCAACATCAGCCCAGGATGAGCCGACAGGACCGGGACAGATCTACGATCTGAAACATGATAACCCTCGGTCACCGATCACCGAAAGACAGGGCTGGCCGCCTGGATGAGCTGGTCGGCCTGCGGGCAGGTGGCCGCCGAGACGTCAACGATCGTAGGCGATGCGCTCGAGCCCCATGGCCAGCCTTTCGAACTCCGCCGGATCGGTATAGACGTGCGCGCTCGCGCGGAGGACCGGCCCGGTGAGATCCCGGGAGCGATCCACGGGGATGGCACTGGCGAGCACCCGGTCTTCTCGGTAGAGCCGGTCCCGGACGGCCACCGGATCGGTGCCGGGGGGCGGTTGCATGGTGATGATGCCGCATGGCGAATCTGGGTCCTCGCGCACCCGCCAGCCGCCGGCCCCGTCGAGAAGGTGCCTTCCCTGACCGGCCAGCCGTGCGATGCGGGCGAAGACACGTGACGGGCCGGAATCCATCAGTTCCGTGACGGCCTGCCCCAGGCCGATGCGGGACACGGTCGCCGCCTCGCCTATCCCGAGCCGGGCCAGTCCGGGGAGAGGAACCGGACGGTCGTTGCGGTCGAAGCGTGTGCTGTGCAGGCTCGGCACGGCGATATCAAGAAGATCGACGCTGCCTTTCCGGACGGCGAGAAATCCTGCTCCTCGTGGCCCGCAGAGCCATTTTCTCGACGTTCCGATATAGGCGCTGGCCGCGGTCTGGCTCACCTCGACCTGGCCGAGGGACTGCGCCACGTCGAGTACCAGGGGGACGCCTTCGGCCGCGCAGCGCGCACCGATCGCGGCTGCCGGCTGAACGATGCCCCGTTGGCTTGGCACCTGCGGAAACACCACGAGGTCGAGGTCGGCGAGACCGATGCGCCCGGGTGCATCGGCGCAGGCCACTCCGGCCCGGTCGAGGGTCTCGACGTCGATGACCCCGGTCTCGTCGACGGGAAGATCGACCAGCGAGACCGCGGTGCGCAGCGCCCGGGCGGCGAGTACGAGCATGTTGGACCCGTACTCGCTCGGTACCACGCCGATCCTCGCCCCGGCGGGGAGCCGCCAGGCCATCAGCAGGGTGGCGAAAGCCGCGCTCGCCGAATGGTGGAAGCTCAGGTCATCAGCGTCGAGTCCCGGGCCCATCAGGCTGACGAGCCTGGCCCGCGTGGCGTGGAGCCCGCTGCCTGCCTCCACCTCGGCGGCGTACGCGCCGAGTTCGCTCTCGCTCTCCAGGTACGCGGTCTCGGCCGCGATCGTGGCCCGACTGGGGCGGGCCGCGCCGGCCGAGTCGAGATGAACCACCGACGACGGTGACCGGGCCGCACGCCAGCGGTGGAAGAGCCGGAGCTGCTCGGGATCGTCGTTCGGCCCGGGATCGTCGCTGTCGGTGAGTCGGCGCTGGCTGGGCTGATGGATCGACGGTGTGGCCACGGGAACAGGGTGACACCTCGACGACACGTGCGGCACCGTGCCGGCGGTGCGCCGACGGTGTGGACGTCGTGGCTGCGACGGTGTTTCCGTCGGTCGCGGGTTCGAGCCCCACCCGCCCCACCACAATCTGTAATTATGCCGTTGACCTGGTCAAATAGATAAATTCTATAGGTTCTAACTGTTGATCGAGTGGAAGATGCCCAGGCCGAGCGCTGATCATTTGGTTCGAGCCTCGGACGTACCGGTAGATCTCAACTACAGGCCGTAGTGAGGGTGAGATCGGCTGTCGCCTCGGCGAGGATGTATCCCGGCCGTCATGCACCTATCCGGCGGTCTCCGTCGGGAGTCGGCGGGGTGTTGTCGAGGCCGCGGTCGGTGAACAGTGCGCGGACCCGGGCGTGCCGGTCGGCCAGCAGCGGGAGCTCGTCGGTGATGCTTGCCAGCGCCCCGTCGATGTCCTCGGCGGCATACGCTTCCAGCGCGGCGTGCAGGTGTTTGGCAACGCCGAAGTAGTCGACGACGTGGCCGTTGGCCTTGCCCCGCGCGGTGCGGTTCACCCGGGCGATGGCCTGGAGCAACTCGGCTTCCTTGATCCGCTGGTCGAGGTAGAGCACCTGGTCGACGGCCGCGTCGAAGCCGGTCAGCAGCATCGACTTAACCAGCAGGAAGGCGACCGTACTGGTAGCGGCCGGGTCCGGTGCCGGGTCGTCGGGCGCGGGCAGGGGCTTCTTGAACTCCTCGATGACGGTCTTCTGCCGGCCCTCGTCGGTCCAGTCGCGCCAGTCCTTCTCGTTCTGCTCCCCGGAGATGACCGGGATGAAGTCGAGCCGCGCGATCAGGTCACGGTACGGCCAGGTGGCGTGAACACCAAGACCAAACGGATCATGCGCCAGATGCACGGCCGAGCAGGATTCCCCCTGCTACGCCACCGCATCCTGCTCGGCTAACGTTCCGTCACCACCGAAAGTGAGCCAGATCCAGATCCAGATCTAGGGCCTGTTTGGGAAGTTTATC
>NZ_CDWRCK010000242.1:0-6381 GCF_977927595.1 Frankia sp. CcWB3 | reverse complement strand
CACTCACGCCGCCGTCACTCACGCCGCCGCCACCGCTGTCGTAATTGTCACCGCGGCGGGGGTGGCCTACGAGGCCGTGGAGGGGGAGGCGGCCTTCTACGGCTCGAAGATCGACGTGCAGATCGTCGACAGCGCCGGCCGTGAAGCCACCCTGTCCACCGTGCAGATCGACTTCCATCAGCCAGAACGGTTCGATCTGCACTACGCGGGCCCGGACGGCGCGATGCGCCGGCCGGTCATGGTCCACCGCAGCGTCATCGGCAGCGTGGAGCGGGCCGTGGCCCACCTCATCGAGTCGCACGGCGGTGCCTTTCCACCATGGCTTGCGCCCGTCCAGCTGGTGGTCCTTCCGATCTCCGACGCCGAGGCACCCCACGCCCTCGCGCTGGTCCGGCAGGCGGCCGACCGGGGACTGCGGGCCGAGGTCGCCGGTCCGGAGCGCGGCACCCTGGGCGCGCGGGTCCGGGCCGCTCGTCTGGTGCCCTACCAGGCGATCATCGGTGCCCGGGAGGCAGCCGACGAGCGGGTCTCCCTGCGGCTGCGGGACGGGCGCCGCCTGGAGGCCCGGCCCGCCGCGGAAGTCCTGGCCGGCATCGATCTCCTGACAAGCGCGCACGGCACCGATCTATGGACCAATCCCCGGGAGGCCGGTGTCCGCCCGTAGCCGGCACCCGGTGGCCCGCCCGCTGCCCGCCGGTTGGCCTCGACGCGTGGGGGAGCGCCCGACCCGCGGGTGTTCTCAATAGACATGCGTCGACATACCAAGCGGCCCCATATTGGCGAGTATCAGTATGGGGCCGCGTTCTTTGTGGCTGGGCTGAAATTTACACGCCGCGCAGCTCCCGGTATTTACTCAGCACGTCTTTCACAGCGTCCGTCACGGGCTGTTCCTCGGTGAGTGGCGTCCAGGTGTAGGCGTCGTGTTCCTGAAGTTCGACCGGCTCAGGGGACGTAATGAAGTAACAAATACGTGATCGAGAGCATCATCGCAGGTCACAGGCCTGTGGAGGGTTCGAAACGCGCAAGTTATTTCATTTCGACTCCTCAGGGCTGGCCACGTCCACGGCGAAGTTGAACTGTCGGCTTTTCTTACCACTTCCTGATGCGTAGTCGAAACTGTCGAGGTAATCGCGGACGGCGGTCACGTGCAGGCCGGTTTCTTCCTCGACCTTCCGGATAAGCGCCGAATCCAGCGCCTCACCCGGCTCGACTTTTCCGCTGGGCAGCTCGAAAATCCCGCCCATAAAATCGTCCTCAGGACGTTGGAGAAGTAGCACCCTACCGTCGTGCTGGACAACTGCGCCGACGACGAACTGCTGTACCTCGTCGCGCTCGGCCTCGGCCCGCTGTCGGACTCTCGCGGTCACTGTTCCTCAAAGAATTGTACGTGGTTGAAGCGGCGCGGCGTGAGGGTGTCGGGAAGCAACTCATGCACGCGCTTTTTGAGCTTGCCATGAAGCACGATTGCAGCCGTGTGGAGTGGCAGACTGAAGCCACCAGCCAGGACGCCCATCGCTTCTATGTCGAGTTGGGCGTGCCAGTGTTCGAGGGCAAGGCGTTCTATCGACTGGAAGGCGACAAGTTGCGGCGGGCCGCTGGTTTTCCTGTAGAGACAGGGTGAGAGCGAGGTGGTTCAGACACCGACCTCGTCGCCATTATCCTGCGATGGTGTGATTGACAGCATCGCCGACAGCCATAGTCGTCATTTCCGGGAGATGGAGGGCTCTGCCGGGCCGATCGTTAAGACCGGGCGACGGACGCGGGGATCGCGCCGGCACCTCCACTCTCCGTCGAGCATGATCTGCAGCCGCCTTGGGGACGTAATGAAGTAACAAATACGTGATCGAGAGCATCATCGCAGGTCACAGGCCTGTGGAGGGTTCGAAACGCGCAAGTTATTTCATTTCGACTCCTTGACGAAGGCGGGAAGGTCCCCGGCGGGGTACCCGCCACCGCAGGCGACTACGTAGAGATTGCGATTCCCGTCGGTCATGGCGAAACCTCATTGTGATCGTTTTGGAAGATCGCTGCGGTTTTCGTCTCGTCGAGCACTCTCTCGTGCCGCGTCTCGTCCTCGGGTCAGGAAATGCTTTTCTATACCGAAAAATCAAAGTTATCAACACCGGATCCGGATCCGGTGCAGGTCGTCCCTGCCGGGGCGGGGCAAGTCAGATCCGGGTGAAGGCCTCCGCGTCACGACGGAAGCGGTCCAGCTCGGTAAGACTGATCGTCGGCCGGGCCAGCCGGGCGGCATCCAGCAGGTCCTGCGTGCTCAACGGGGTTACCACCGGGCCGTGGCCGCCCCCGCCGCTCTCCGCTCCCGCCCCGGCGCCGACCTTCGCCCCGTCGGCGGCCCGGTGGAAGGCGGCGGCGGCGGATCGCTGCACGACCGCCGAGAGATCGGCCGGCGTGAACAGGTCGGTGGCCGCGACGACGGCGTCCAGATCGATGTCCCCCTTGTTCGCGACCCGGTCCAGCAGCCCTTCGAGCAGCACCCGGCGCCCCTTGGCGTCCGGCGGCCCGACAGGGAGGACGAGATCGAACCGGCCGGGCCGGATGAACGCGGGATCCAGCGCCGAGACCGCGTTGGTCGCGCAGATCAGCAGCCGGCCCTGCACCCCGCGGAACTGCGGGATCGCCTTGAGTAGCTCGTTGACGACGGACTGGTTCTCCGGCCGGGTCTCGCGTGACTGGGCGATCTCGTCGACCTCGTCAATGAACACGACGACCCGCTCGACCCCCATGAGGTCGTTGATCGCTGACCGCAGCTCGGCGGCGAGCCCACTGCCGCCGGAGGCCAGCCGTGAGGGCAGCAGCTCGACGAACGGCCATTCCAGCCGGGCGGCGACCGCCCGGGCGAAGGACGTCTTGCCGGTGCCGGGCGGCCCGAACAGCAGCATCGCCGTCGGGATGACGACTCCGTATGCCTCGGCGAGCTCCCGTTCCCGGACCGGCAGCAGCAGCCGCTTCTCGATGAGCGCGCGCTCCTCCTCCATCCCGGCGAGGTTGGACCACTCGGAGGTGCTCAGCAGCGCGCCGCCCCACCGCTCGACGGTGGAGACGTCCGCCGGGCGCAGGGGAACCTGCTTGTCGTAGAGTACCTGCCCGGTAGCGGTGAAGCCGCGGTTGAGGAACGCCTCCTCACCCGGCTGCCCGGGGGTGATCAGCGTGGTGATCCGCCGGCAGCCGGCGTGCAGGAGCAGGTTCTCCACGCTCTGCAACAGGCTGGAGCCAATGCCGTGGTGACGCCAGGCGGGCGCGATGGCGACCGTGAGCACCCGGCCCTGGCCGCCCTCCTTGCGCCCGACCGCGGCACCGACGAGATGCTCGCCCGCGACGGCGACCACCGCGGGGGACTCGGTGTCCGGGAGTTCGTGCCGCAGCGCCAGCACGGTGTCGGTGAGGTTGATGGGCGGGCCGCCCAGGGTGCTCCGCACTTCCTCCAGCAGGCGTACTGTCGCCGCGTAGTCGGCGGTCTCGTAGGGACGGATGTGCCAGATGGGCACGCTGGCTCCTTCAAGTCGGTCACCGACGGATCGTCGACTCGACAATGCCCTTCTGTTCTGCCCCGATCAGCAGGGACTGACGAAGCTTTCTGGCGGGACCTTGGGACCGCCACCCCCGGCCGAAGGCAATCTTCGTGCCTGTAGGTGCTCCCTTGGGCGGGGCGGCCCCTACTCCTGCGCGTTCCGGTGGTGATGATCAGGACGGGCGATCTCAGCCGAGTGTTCTGGCCGCTCGGCGCGGCGCCAGGCGGCGTCGGTGAGTAGACGCAGTCCGTTGAGGCCGACGATGACGGTGGAGCCCTCGTGGCCGGCGACTCCCAGCGGCAGCGGCAGGGTGCCGATCAGGTCCCAGATCACCAGGCCAGTGATGAACAACGCGGCGATGACGAGGTTCTGCACTACCAGGCGGCGGGCCCGCTGCGCGAGGGCGACGACAGCGGGGATGGTGGCCAGTTCGTCGCGGACCACCACGGCGTCGGCGGTGTCGAGGGCGAGGTCGGAGCCGGCGCGGCCCATGGCGATGCTGGCGTAGGCGGCGGCGAGTGCGGGGGCGTCGTTGACGCCGTCGCCGACCATCAGCACCTTCCGGCCGGCCTGCTGGAGGTTTTGGACAGCGGTGACTTTGTCCTGGGGTAGTAGACCGGCGCGGACGTCGGCGATGCCGACCTCGGCGGCGAGGTGGGCGGCGGCGCGCGGGTTGTCGCCGGTGACCAGGACAGGCGCGGTGCCGGTCGCCGTGGCCAGGGCGGTGACGGTGGCGGCGGCCTTGTCGCGCAGCCGGTCGGCGATGCCCAGCACACCCACCGGGGTGTCGTCCTGGATGACCAGGACCGCGGTACGGCCCTTTTCTTCCAGGCGGGCGGCCACCGCGGCGGCCGGGTGCCGGGAGCGGCTGCCCAGCAGCCGTACGGAGCTGCCGACCGCGACCGGATGGCCGTTGACGGTGGCGGTCACGCCGGTGCCGGCTGTGGAGGTGAAGGTCTCCACCGGCGGGATGTCCAGTTCGCGGGTGCGGGCGGCTGCCACGATGGAGCGGGCCAGCGGGTGCTCGCTGGGGTGCTCGGCCGCCGCCGCCAGCGCCAGCAGGCTGTCCTGGGTAAGGCCGGAGGCGGCCAGCGGCTGGATGTCCGTCACCCGAGGGGTGCCTTCGGTGAGGGTGCCGGTCTTGTCCAGCGCGACGGCGTCGACCTGGCCGAGGCGTTCCATGACCAGCACGGACTTGATCAGGACGGACTTGATCAGGACGCCGTGGCGGCCGGCGGTGGCGACCGCGGACAGCAGCGGGGGCAAGGTCGCCACCACTCTCCAATCGCTGGCGGCCCCGTCGAGACTGTTGATCCTCGCCCGGTTACGCGAGGGCCCGCTCGCCGCGACCGAGCTGGCCGCCGAGGTCGGTCTGGAGCAGTCCGCCTGCTCCCACCAGCTCCGCCTGCTGCGCCATCTCGGCCTCGTGGCTGGCACCCGCAAAGGCCGCTCCGTGGTGTACTCCCTCTACGACAACCACGTCGCCGAGCTCCTTGACCAGGCCCTCTACCATGTCGAACACCTCGGCCTCGGCCTCGCGGACACCCCCGCTACCGACGCCGAGCCGGAGCGGGAGACGGCGACCGCCCCGAGCGCCTGACGCGCCGACCACGCATCCCGCCCGTGCCGGTGGAGGCGAGGTCGCGCCGTCCCCAGGCGCGGACGGCCAAGTCTCGCGGTCAATGGTCCGGGGAAGAGGGATCCGGGCAAGAGGCAAGGCGGTGCCCATCGAGCGATCTGGAGGTGGCCGCGGGGGCGGACTGGAACGCCGATACGGACTTCGACGTCCGGCTGCAGGGCGTGCCGCTCACCAATCGCCGTCCGGATGTCGTGGTGTATCGCGCGGACACGATCGACGTCACGCCCACCCGTCCCGAGCACGTGCTGCTGGTTGTGGAGATCGTCTCGCCGGGGTCGGAGACCACCGACAGGATCGTGAAGGTGGACCAGTACGCCAGGGCCGGCATCGCTTTCTACTGGCGGGTCGAGCAGGCCGCTACCGGTGTTCCGCTGGTGTACACCTATGTCCAGTGTACACTTATGTCCTCGATCCGGCGAGCGGGGCCTACCGGGATGGAGAGGTGTTCACCGGCGTGGTCAAGATCTCGGCTCCCTTCGCGGCAGAGATCGATTTCGGTCAGCTCTGATACCCATCCTTTGCCGGCGCTCCGCGAAGGAGCGCCGAGTGCGACGGGCCGGGGCGCTGGCTCCTGTCCGCCCAGGGCGTCGTGCGGCGATGGGCGCGACGGTCCGGCCAGGCCAGCAGCAGGTAGTCCAAGACGGACGGGGCGAGCCGTCCGGCGTTGAAGTAGATCTCGTCGTGGATAAGCAGGCCTTCGTCGACGACGACCCGGCGGTTCCTACCGGGTTGGCCTTCGTGTCCTCGGCGCTACCTACAGTACAGCCTGCGGGGTTGATCGGCTGGGAGGTGGCATGAGGTTCGCGCCCGTCTGGGCGCGGGCCTTCCTGTCAGGTGAGGAGGTCGAGGAGTTCGGTGAGGGAGTCGATGATGTGGTCGGGTCTGGCTGTGTGCAGGGTGCGGGTGGGGGTGTAGCCGTTGGTGATGGCGACGGTCTGGTAGCCGGCGGCGCGTCCGCTGTGGATGTCGTAGGCGGTGTCGCCGATGTAGAGGGCGCGGGTGGTGGTGCGGCGTTGGCGCAGCTGGTGGGTTTTGTCGGTGACGTCGCCGTCGAGGAAGTGTAGGAGGGGGTTGAGCCCGCCGGTGTGGGCGTCGGCGTGGACGGTGGCGGTGCTGGCGGCGGAGACGACGCCGAGGGTGGCGCCGTAGGCGGTGAGGCGGGTGAATGCTTCGGTGGCGTCGGGGCGTGGTTGGGCGGGGGGGTGGCTGAGG
>NZ_CDWRCK010000241.1:0-6381 GCF_977927595.1 Frankia sp. CcWB3 | reverse complement strand
CCGAGATCGGCGCCGGAAGCGATGGTGCGCGGGTGGTGGCGCTGAGGGCGCGCCCGGAACTCCGGCCACGAAGGTGCCGGGGACGCGCCCGATCGGGGGACAGCGCGGGGCCGTCAGCGACAGCGGCTGGTCTCAGCGCGCCCGTAGTCGATGCAGCGGCGGCACGTCAGCAATGGAGATGTGCGCACACTTTTCACTCTGAGTAGGTGAACGTTGCCGCGTCAAGAAGGAGGTGGGAATGTGACGTGCGATACGTCAGGCCCGCGCGGGAAGTTCGGGTGCGCAGCCGGGCCCGACCGTATGATTGTCCAATGGATGAGATAGTAATCTCATATTCCGAGACGCCGGGCTGGGATCCCGAGACCTACGACGGGGAGCGCCGCCGGCTCGTCCCCTCCTTCGACCTGCTGTACGGATCGGTCGGCGACCTGGTGGCGCGCCAGGGTGGCGCCCGACCAGCGGTGCTCGACCTCGGCGCGGGCACCGGTCTGCTGGCCGCCGCGGTCGCCGCGGCCGTCCCCGACGTCCGGTTGCACCTGTTCGACGGCGCCGCGCCGATGCTGGCCAAGGCCCGGGCGCGGCTGTCCGCCGGCTCGATCGAGGCCGTCACCGTCGCGGACCTCGCCTCCGCCCTGCCGACCGGCCCGTTCGACGCGGTCGTCTCGGCGCTGGCCATCCACCACCTCGATGACCCCGGCAAGCGCGACCTGTTCCGCCGGGTGCGCGACGTCCTGTGGCCGGATGGGCTGTTCGTCAACCTCGAGCAGGTCAACGGCCCGACTGCCGCCCTGACCCGGCAGTACGAGGACATGCACGAACGGCAGGCTCGGGCGGCGGGTTCAGACGACGCCGAGTGGCAGGCCGCGTTGCGGCGGATGTCCTTCGATCGGTGCGCGCCGCTCGCCGACCAGCTCGACTGGCTGGCCGACGCCGGATTCGCGCCGGTCGACTGCGTCGCCAAGCACGGCAGGTTCGCGGTCTATGCCGGCTGGCGCCCCTGAGCCCGTCCACAGCCCACCCCGTCACCCGGCGGGGCACCAGCCGGTGAGCCTCACATCAGCTGCCGGGCGACGTCCGTCCGCACACCTGCCAGGGCGGTGTAGGCCGCGCCGCCCGGACATTCGGTGGCCATCCAGTCGCGGTGCCCGCTAACGGCCGGGACGGTACGACGCCTGCCACTCACCGGATGGACGTAGTGGACGGTGCCGAGCGGGTCGAGATGATGCGCTCCGGTCAACGCGAGCAGCACCAGGACGAGCGTGCGACGGGCGGCGGCGGTGGGGGTGCGCGTCCGCAGGTCACCGAGCAGCGCGACGCCGACGTTGCCGGCGTTGAAGTCCGCCACGTGCGCACCCGTCACCACGTAGCCGTCCTCCCGGTGGCCGGGAACGCTCTCCGTTCCCGACCACCGGCCCTCGTAGAGCGTGCCTGCCTCGTCGATGAGGAGGTGGTACCCGATGTCCGACCATCCCCGCTCGACCGTGTGGAAGTGGTAGATCGCCCGCACGGTGGCGGCGGGGTTCGGATCGTCGTTGGGCGTCACCGTGTGATGAACCGTGACAACCTGGCCCGGGTGGTACGTCGGTTTCCAACCGCTGCCGGGTGAGGGGGACAGCCGCAGCGACTCGTCCGCGCCCCACGCGGCCCGGGGCAGGTAGCGCAGGTCGAGCGTCGCCGGCAGCCGGACGGGGGCGACCGGGGCGGCGGCGACGATCTGGGCGCGGCGAAGAGCCCCGGCGACCGGGCGGCGCGCGAAGCCGAGATCGCGGAAAGGGCGGCGTAGGCGGACACAATGGGTGCCGTTAACCGCTGCAACGGCCCCGACGTCGTGTTCAGGGCGGTGGACGTCACGGACGTCGCGCCGGGTGGCAACCACAGTTCGTAGCCGGTCGCGCGGTGCGCGGCGACCAGCACGGCGGCGCTCCTCCCCCCGGCCGGCGGGTCGTCCCGATCCACCGGACAGCCGACCGCCAGCGGCCGCCATGCGTCGAACCCACCCCCCGGCTGGCGCAGCCGGATCTCGGCGCCCCGAGAAGCGGCACCGCCGGCACCGGCGGTCCCGGCGGTCCCCGTGCCGGCACCCCCGGGACCGGCCCGGCCATCCGCCGCGCGATCCTTCCCGTCACGAGTCCATCGGACGGCCACGTAACCGATGTCGAAATCCGACGTCGCGGGCCCCACTCCCCTCGTCACGGCGGCCAGGGTCCGGGGCACGAGCACGACACGCGTCTCCGGCGCCGAGAGGGCCCGCGCTTCCGCACCGGGTCGGACCCCTGCGGCCGGTGGCCCGGCCGGGCCAGCGGACGCGCTGCTCGGCGCGGCGTCGAGCAGCGTCTCCGCCCATCCACCCAGACCGGCACCGGCGAGACCGAGAATTCCGCGCCGGGACAGACCGGGCTCACGGCGACGCCGGCGAAACGGGTCAGCGGCATCGGGCATGAGGCGTCCTTCGGGTCGTCATGGTCGAGACATTGGCACGCTACGGTAGTCGATGCCTCACCCTGTGCATCAAGGCGCCAAGAGATCCACCACGAGCCACGAGCTACCCGGCGGCAACGGGGACGGGGAATACGTCCCGGCGTCACGGGAAGGTCCATAAGCATCCGTTCGGGAGGACCTGAGCATCCGTTCGGGAGGAGGAGTGCCATGGTCGGGAAGAAGCCGCAGACCGACAAAACCGACAAGAAGGCGCAGGCCGACGAGATGCGGGACGATGTTCCGTCCACCATCGCCCGCTCCGACGATCAGGCCATCCGCACCTGGAAGAAGACCCACGACTCGGCGGTGGAGACCTACGGTGAGGGTGCGCGTGCCCACCGTGCGGCCTTTGCCGCCCTCAAGCACACCCACGAGAAGGTGGGGGACCGTTGGCGGCCGAAGGGTCGGCCCGGTCCCTCCGACGAGCAGGCCGCCACGCCGACGCCCGCCTCCCGGCACAGCGGGCCGACCGCCGAGGGCGTGGACGCGAACGCCTCGCTGACGCACCTGCGCGCGCTCGCCCGCGAGCTCGGCATCCCCGGCCGATCGACGATGTCGAGGGACGATCTCGTCGAGGCGATCAAGAAGGCCAACCGCAGGCGGACCGCGCAGGCCCGCAGCGGCGCGTAGGAGCCGTCCGCTCCTGGGAATACCGACCAGGACCAAGATTGGCGTTTACTACCTATGAGCTTTCGACGCGGATGCCGTCGAGTGCGAAACCCCGGATACCCATCATGGCCGGTAAGGGCCCACCGTCCGCGCGCCGCCGCGGGCGCAGGTACGTAGTGCCAGGTCGGGGCCGGCCCGGCCGGAGGCCGGGTCCAGCGGGTGGGTTCCCCCCGCCCCCGCCGATAAGTGATCTTCGTCGTCATGCGGTTGCCGGGGTCGGGGGGTCCCCCGAGCCCGAGGTCCCCCGCGCGCGAGGCCGCTTCGTCGCCGTCCTCCCGCAGGCTGAACCGCGCGTGCAGACGGCGCAACGGCTCGGGAGCCCACCAGTTGTAGTCGCCCGCCAGGGCCATGAACGCCGGGACGAGGATCGCTCGGACGAGGGTCACGTCGAGCACGATCGACACGGTCAGCCCGACACCCACCAGTTTGATCATGCTGATGTCCGATGCGGACAACGCGACCATGACCACGACGAGAGCGAGCGCCACACTCGTAATCAGTGGACCGGTCGCCCCCAGCCCACGGGCGACGGAATCGTGGTTGTCTCCCGTCCGCAGGTACTCCTCCCGGATGCGGGCGAGCAGGAAGATCTCGTAGTCCATGCTGAGCCCGAACGCGATGAAGAACATCAGGACCGGGCTGGTCATCTCCAGCGTGCCCGACACCTGGAAGTCGCCGACCAGACCGGTCAGGTGCCCGTCCTGGAAGACGAACGCCAGCAGCCCGACGGTGGCGGCGAGATTCAGCGTGTTGAGGAACATCGCCTTCAGCGGAAGGAGCACGCTGCCGGTGAACAGGAACAGCAGGATGAAGGTCGCCGTCATCACGACGGCGAAGGCCGGTAGCAGACTCCGCTTGATGGAATGCGAGGTGTCGAGGAAGTGTGGCGCGAGTCCGCCGATGAGGACGCCGAACGGCGCCGGTGTCGCCTGCAGCCTCCGGACCAGGTCCTTCGCCGGCTCGGACAGCGGAGACCTGTCGGTCTGCCACACCGACAGCCAGGCGCCGCGATGCGTTCCGACGTACCTCATCGGAGTCTTCGGCACCGCACCGACCCGCTCGCCCCGCAGGAAGCTGCCGGTGACGGTGTCGATGCGGGCAACACCCGGCAGCGCGGACAGCCGGGTCGCGTAGTCGGTCAGCTTCTCGGCGTTCCCCGGGTCCCGCGCGTCCGCTCCGGGCACCACGATCGGAATCTGGCAGGGCAGGCAGACGACGAAGTCCTCCCGCATCGCGTCATTGACGACGTGAGCCTCCGCGGTCGCCGGCAGGACCGTGTCGTCGGCCAGCGCGAGGTTGAGGTGGCGCAGCGGCGCGGCACACAGCACCAACACGAAGATCGCGGCCCCACCGAAGAACACCGGGTGGCGCATGACCCGCCGCGCCAGCGCCGACCAGCCGCGGCCAGCCGCCGCGGCCCCCACGCGGTGGCCGCCGGACCGCCGGCGACCCGAGCGCCTCGGGCGTGACCCCGAGCGTCTCAGGCGTGACAACGCCAGCCGGACGTTGCCGCGCTCAATGCGGTCACCGAGGACCATCAGCGCCGCGGGCAGCACGAGCAGTGCGGCCACCTCCGAGGCGACGACGACGATGATGCCGGCGAAGGCGAACGAACGCAGGTAATAGATCGGGAAAACCAGCGCGGCCGTCAGGGACAGCGCCACCGTCACCCCGGAGAAGAACACCGTGCGCCCGGCGGTCTCCAGCGTCCGGCGCAGCGCCGCCGCCGGGAGCAGCCCGCGGTCCTGTTCGTCCCGAAAACGTCGCAGGATGAACAGGCTGTAATCGACCGCGAGACCGAATCCGAGGGCGGTCGTCAGGTTCACCGAGAAGACCGACACGTCAGTGAGCGGGGCCGCCAGCCGCAGCAGCGCGAGACTCGACACCACCGACACCACGCCGACCAGGACCGGAAGCAGGGCAGCCGGGACCGTGCCGAAGGCGTAGAGCAGCACGAGGAACACCAGCGGAGCGGAGATCTGCTCACCGTGCGCCAGGTCGACACGGCTGCGCTCGGTCACGTCACGCATGACCGCGGGCGCCCCGCCGAACCGGACCTGGACCCCCGGGCCGTCGTGGGCGTACCGGTCGTGCAGGGCGTTCAGGCGGTGCTGGATGTGGTCCTCGGAACCGGTGAGCCGGAACACGATCAGGGCCGACCGGCCGTCCTTCGCACGCAGCAGCGGGCTCGCCTCGTTGGGCCCGCCCGGCCAGTACGACAGCACCGAGGTCACCCCCGGCTCCGCGGCAATCCGCCCGGTGAGCTCCCGGCCCAGGCGGGCGACGATCGGCCCGTCGATACCCGGGGCCGACGTCAGCATGATGGCGACGTCGGGGGGCGCGTCCGGGAACTCCTCGTCGAGCAGCCGCTCGGCCCGCGTCGACGGATCGCCCGGTGCGTAGAAACCACCGGTGGCAAGCTGGTCGTAGATTCCGGCATTCCACGGCAGCAGCACGACCACCAGCAGGCAGGCAGCGGCGAGTACCCTTCCCCGGTACACGACGGCCGCGTCAGCCACCATTGTGAACAGCGAACGGGGTGGTGCGCCGGTGGAGCCCGTCGGCGCGGGGCCTCGGTCGGCCCAGCCCTCGTCCCGTCCGTGCGACCCCTCGTCCCGTCCGTGCGACAACGCGGCATACGTCACCCGATCGGGGCGGGATTCGCGCTGCTGCGCCGGATCAGCGAACGACGGCATGACGCTCCTTCGAGGATCTCCCGTGCCGATGGATCTCGTGACGGCCGGACGGTGGCCGCCAGCGGCCACGCGTCCGGGCATGGAGCACCGCATGGAGCACTGCGAGGAAGTCCCGAGCTTCTACCTTGAAAGTAGACCTGCCTGAGACCCTGGTCCCGAACTACCCTCGCCCGGAGGCAGAAGTGTAGCGGGAGTCTGGCCACGATCGATATTCGGCCGCCGAAAGCAGGGCCGCCGGAAGAATCTTCGAGGGTAGGCGGCCGCCGCGGCGTAGGAGGAGTGGGCGGGAATGCCGGGAGCAATCCCGAAGGTAGTAGGGCAATGCCTCAGGCCCGGCCTGAGCCTCGGCTCGCCGGCCGGGCGGCCCCGCCGCTCCTGCCCGCACAGCGTGAAAACACCGCTATGGCACCGATGGCAGGCCACATCGACCCGCGGTCGAGATCCTCGTACACCGGCGCCGGGAATATACGGGGTCTTCGAAGTTAACCGGGGTGGGCGTGAAACCCCAGCCAGTTTGGTAACTGTGCGTAATGTTGGC
>NZ_CDWRCK010000240.1:0-6386 GCF_977927595.1 Frankia sp. CcWB3 | reverse complement strand
AGTCGGGTTGGAGTACTAGACTCCCCCGGCCGGGGGGTCCGCGGTCGCCACGAGGAGGCCGGCACCGGCCGGCACCGGTCGGTCCCGGCGCGATGTCACACCCGGGGCCGCGCTCCCGCCGAGGTCCGACCTCGGCAGGCGGCACCCGTGGGACGCAGGTGCCGTCGGGACAATCTTCTACGAAGAGTAGAAGGCAAGATGGTCGGGTGACCGTCACCTCGACAGGTGCGCTCCCATGCACCTGACCCAGTCGACCGACCTGGCGCTGCGGGCGCTCATGCTCGCAGCCACCCGGGAGGATCGCCTCACCGTCCGCGACCTCTCGAAAGTCCTCGATGTTCCGCTCACCCACATGGCGAAGATCGTGCAACGCCTCCAGCGGCTCGACCTCGTGGTCACCGTACGCGGACGCACCGGCGGGGTGCTGCTCGCCCCGGGCGCGACGCAGGTCACCGTCGGGCACATCGTCCGTGCCCTCGAGGGCACGGACGAGTTCGTCTCCTGCGACGGTCCCCCGTGCCCGCTGCGATGCGCCTGCCGACTGCGCCCCCTCCTGCGACGAGCTCAGGAGAACTTCCTGGTCACGCTCGACGAGGTGACCCTCGCCGAGCTCACCGACGAACCCGCCGGCGCCGTCCTGCGCTCCCTCGCGCCACCGGTCCGCTGACACCCGGCCCCGTCCTCCACGAAACGCCCTGGAACTACCCGGGACTGGACGAGCGGACCCCGCCGTTCTGTCGGACCTGCGGGATAGAATCGTCTGGAACGCAGGCTGGTTACGGGAGGAATCCCCCGCAACGTCTCGGCGTCAGGCCGGCGCCTCGGACCCGAGGTCCGCCAGCACCGGCCTTTCCGCGAATTCTCTCGGTTCGTTTTTCCCGCTACTGTTCCGCTTTATCGTGCTCCGCCCCGGCGAATACCCGAGGTCGCCCTCGTCAGCTTCCGTAGGCGGCGATGAAGGGCGTATCAGCCTTGATCTTACCGAGCTTCGTGGCGCCGCCCGGCTCGCCGAGCGGTGCGTCCCGACCTGGCAGGACGGTGCTGAAGAACAGCGCCTCGCTTTCAACGAACTCCTTGTCCTTCGCGGAAACACGGTCGTCACTGATGGCCGCGCCGACCGGGCAGGACACTGCGCAGGCGCCGCATTCCGTGCACTCGTCCGGATTGATGTACATCTTACGGTCACCCTCGTAGATGCAATCGGCCGGGCACCCCTCCAGGCAGGAGCCGTCCTTGACATCGATACACGCGGCGGTGATGACAAATGGCATGAGAACCCTCACTTTCGATCGACCATGCCGGACCACATCCGGACGGCAGTCAATCCCATGGCTGGCCTCCGACTTCTTCTCGGCTGGTTCCGACCGAGACGGATGGCCGTGCGGCGAACCCGAATGAATGGTATAGGTTCGCGGGGCGCTGGCAGGTCGTGCACCGTGAACGGCATGTAAACAAATTATCCGCGAGGCAAGCCTCATGGATATCCTCGAAATCCACTCGAAGGAAAATCTCAAGGATATTTTTATCAATAACATTATCTTGACCCGAATCACGCTTGAATACCCGCCCGCATTTTCCCGGAGGACGCCATCACGGTACCGGCCCGGCACGAGGCAGCAGGGTAGCGGGGCCGCCCCCGGGAGAAATCCGGACGCCGGTACCCGCCGGCCGTACCCACCGGGCGTACCCACTGATCACACTCCGGGAAGGCCGCTGATCATGCGGCGTCACCGGCGTTCCCCAGACCCCGCCCGGGCGGGGGTTCACGATCCAGGCGGAGGTTCGAGGGCCCGGGGGCAGTCGATCGTTGCAGGTGGGACGGAATTTCCATCCGGACGATCTCGCCGTAGGCGAGGAATCTCATGAGCACGAAGAACCAGTGCGCCGGCCACACCTGCAGTCGGACGGGGGGTTGGCCGGCAAGCATGATGACCATGCTGTCGCCGTCCACACCGGACGCCCGCAGGTACGGGTAGCCGATATCGGTCCAGCCGGTCGTGAGCGCCAGCGCGAGGCGCCAGTTCGTCAGGAAAAGGTGCCCCTGGGAGACAGGGCGCCACTGGACCGCGGCGAGCGCCTCGGCGCGCCTGCGCTGGCTGCCGTTGTACAGGGCACTGCCGAGCAGGGACGCGCCGAGCAGAAGGGGACTACCGAAGGCGACGAACCACCCCTGATTATAGGTGACGTTCTGGCCGATGTACTGCCAGACGCAGACGGGTGCCTGGGCCAGCACGGCTTCACCCGCACCCAGCGCGATCTGCACGGGTTGTGCCCGCGGACGCCATCCGCGCGTGAGCGCCTCACCGAGTTCCGCGCCAGCCAGCCAGCTCTCCTCGTACGGGGTACGCGGTCCCGGCCGCATCGGACGATGTCGGGGCAAGGTCACCAATCCCACGTCGCGCGATCACTGTCAGCCTTGATTGTCCATCATTGCCGTTCATCATTCGCAGGGCCGGCGCGGGGCATCCGGATTGGTTCACCTCCGCGCGTAGGCCGGGCGGGACCTTCCCCGACCGGCCTACGGGTTTTCCCGCGCCGACCGGCGGCCGGAATTCCGTCAGCCTTGTACTCGGTCAGGGCATGTACTCGGCCAAGGCATGTACTCGGCCATGACGCCCCCCGCACGATTTCCAGCGGTCTACCTCGAGGAACGGGCAGAGATGGTTCTTGATCCGTTGAGCGTACCCATGCTGATCGCCAACACCGTGCTGTAATGCCCCCATGGCGACATTCGGTGCGATGCGACGGCACCCGGAGCGGCACAGCACGAACCGTTCGGGCTGGCTGCGCGCGGCCGTCCTCGGCGCGAACGACGGCCTGGTCTCCACCTCCAGCCTCATCGTCGGCGTCGCCGCGAGCGGCGCCTCCACCGGCGCGGTCCTGACCGCCGGGATCGCGGGTCTGACCGCGGGGGCGATGTCGATGGCGGCCGGGGAGTATGTGTCGGTGAGCTCCCAGGCCGACGTGGAACACGCGGACCGGGCCAAGGAGAGCGCGGAGCTGGCGGCCAACCCCGCGGCCGAGCTCGCCGAGCTGGTCGGCATCTACGAGCGGCGCGGCCTTCCGCACGACCTCGCCAGGCAGGTCGCCGTGGCACTGACCGAGCGGGGTGCGCTGGAGGCGCACCTGCGCGACGAACTCGGCCAGAGTGAGGCCACCCGGGCGCGCCCGGTCCAGGCCGCCGTCGCGTCGGCGGGCAGCTTCACGGCCGGCGGGCTGGTGCCGTTCCTCGGGATGTCGGCCCCGGCGGGGGCGGGCCGCCTGGCGCTCGTCGTCGTGGTGACGATGATCGGTCTCGCCGTCGCGGGCATGCTCGCCGCGCGGGCCGCCGGTATGGCGCTGCTACGTCCGGCCCTGCGCGTCGTGCTGGGCGGCGCCGCGGCCATGCTGGTCACCGCGCTGGTCGGTCTGATCACCGGCGCGGCCAGCGGCTGACCGACCGCCGGGACGTACCTGAGCCCACCACCGATCCACCGCTGGTCCGTGGGCTCATACCGTTCCTCGGTGGGCGCGGGGCGAACCACGGGTCGTCGGCACCGGCGCCGCCGGGTCTGGTAGGCGGCTACATCCGGTGTTCGACGATCACGTCGGCGGTCATCGCCAGCGCGCCGGGGCTGCGCGGGCTGCGCACCACCACGAGGGCGAACAGGGCGTCGAGCACCGACAGGTGCACGATCCGGCTGGTCATCGCCTCGATGCGATACGCCGTCTCCCGACTGCCCACCACCACCGCGTGCTGCACCAGCTCGGTCAACGGTGACCGGGCAAAGCTCGTGATCGCGGCGGTGTGCGCCCCGGCGTCCACGGCCGCCCGCATCGCCGCCAGTGTCTCCGCCGTCGAGCCGGTGTGGCTGACCGCAACACACAGATCACCCGCCGCCAGCATCCGGGCGGTGACGTGCTGCACATGCGCGTCCCCGGCGAACCGCGCATCGACCCCGACCGTGGTCAGCCGGTAGGCGGCATCCATCGCCAGCGGCGCCGACGTCCCCACCGCCACGAACAACGTCCGCGGCGCGGCGACGACCAGGTCGGCGATCGCCGCCAGCACGCCACCGTCGATCCCCCGCGCCGCCTCGGTCAGCGCACTCGCCGCCCCGCCGAGCACCTTCCCGGCGATCTCATCCGGGCCATCGGCCGCGGACACCTCGTCCACCAGCTGCCGCTCCACCGGCAGCGTCTCCCGGATCAGCGCCAGCTTGAGTTCCTGATAGCCCCGAAGCCCGAGGCTCTGGCAGAACCGCACCACCGTCGCCGGCGAGCTTCCCGACACCTGCGCCAGCTCGCTCACCGACTGGTGGATCATCGCAACCGGGTCGGCGAGGACCTGCCGCGCCACCCGCTGCTCCGCCGACGACAGCGACGCCGACAAAGCCCGGATGCGCTCCAACACGGCGGGCGCGGCAGCGCCGCCCTCGACCCTCACAGTCACATCACTAGTCACGACACGTCACGCTAAGCGCGTAGACGCAACGGTCAGATGCCTAAAGGTAAACTTCGGATGAATATTCCATAGTATCATGTATCATGAAAGTCCATTTCGGTCCCGGGCGGTCGGTGTCGGCCAGGGTGAAGGGGTCCGGAGCTCGTCCGCGACCCTCAGCGCATGATCCCAGTATGGCCGAGGGAGTAGCGACCGGGTTGCGGCCAGACCGCGAGACCGTGCGGCTCACGGCCGACGGGGATCCGAGCCAGCAGCCGGCCGGCCTTCGGTTCCGATATTTCCCGTCCAAGGAAGACCTGGTTCTCGGTGAGACGCACGCCCTGATCCCGGTGCTCCAAGAGCATGTCCGCGTCCGCCCGGCCGACGAGCCCCCGTAGACCGCCGTGTGTAACGCGTTGTTCGCCATCGCGGCTGAGCGTGGCGTCGGCCTCGGCCTTCTGTTCAGCGGCCCACCGGTCGCCTTTGTGACCCAACCGAGCAGGTCCGTCACGACATTGCTGCGCGAGTTCGAGGACGGCCTGGCACACGCCCTTGCCGAACGACTCAGCCGGGCGGACGGCGGCGGCGATGCGCAGCACTCTCATCGCCTTCTCCGCGCTGCCCCAACCGGACCGGACGCTCACGACCGCGTTGCGCCTGCTCCAGGAGACGTTCGCGATCCTCCGGCAGTGAGTCCCCGCCCGGCAGGCGATCAACGGGTGACCGCAATCACAAGCCAACAAGGACCGGCGATCTGTCATTACTGACACATTCGACATCGAGGGCCGCCAGCTTGCCGACACCGGAACACGCGGGCCCGGATCCGCACCGTCGGCAGAGCAGCCGGAGGCGGTCGCCGAACATGCCCTGTCGTCGGACCGCTCGATCGATCAGACTGGGTAGGGCAGCAGCCCGCGGTCGGGTCGACAGGAGTCGGAAGGCCACCCGGGTTCGTCGTCATGCTGGTCCTTCCCGAACAGGCACCGTTCGGCGCGGTGCGAGCGAAGCCGGTTGGCGGGACCCGCGCGGCCGGTCCGAAGAGGCGGAGTTCTCCTCTGAGGCGGGAGGTGCGGGTGGGCGGCAGCAGCGGCAGCCACCCGGCCGAGTCCCGGGCTATGGCCGCGCCGACCGCGCCGTTTCCGCGCGCCTGCGGTGCCGCGGCCAGGACGACCCGGTCGGGGCGCACCAGCACGGCCCCGGCCCCCGCCCGGCGCAACCAGCCGGCCAAGATCCCGCCGTCGGAGATGACGGCGTCGTCACCGTCGTCCAGGCCGGCCGGATGCCCCGAACCGCTGGTGGCACCCGAACCGCTGGTGGCGGCGCGGACCTGGAAGACCCGCGCCCGCAGGCGCCGCGCCAGGACCGAGAGGCCGGGATCGAGCGGGCCGGAAGCGACGATCGCAAAGGAGTCACCGAGCAGGTCATCGAGGCGGCACCGACGCCGGTCGACGGTGACCCACGGTTGTGGAAGCAGGGTCCCGGCCAGGCCACCAAGACCGCGGTGGCGGGGTCGGACCAGCGGCCCGGCGGGTAGCCGGGGCGACGTCGTACGCGCGGCGGCATGGCTGAAGCCCGGGACCCGGCAGGCTCCAGCAAGGACCAGCCGCCGAGCGGCCGCGGCGTTGTCCTGACCACCGGTCATCGCCCAGCCGACCGTGATCGCCGTCCGGATCAGGCGGGCCACGTGGGGTTCGCGTTCGAGCTGGTAGGTGTCGAGCAGTCGGTCGTCGGCTCCTTCGGACAGCACCATCGCCAGCTTCCAGCTGAGGTTGGCGGCGTCGCGTAGCCCGGCGCCCATACCCTGGCCAATGAACGGCGGGGTCACGTGCGCCGCGTCGCCAAGCAGGAAGACCCGCCCGAGGCGCCACCGGTCAGCGACCCGGGCCCGGAACGTGTATGCCGCCTGTCGCAGCACCGCCACCCCGGACCGTGGCACGCCGCGGATCCAGGGGGCTAGGGCCTG
>NZ_CDWRCK010000239.1:0-6414 GCF_977927595.1 Frankia sp. CcWB3 | reverse complement strand
GGCCATGACCGGTCCGCCGTCGGTCGGCGTCCGCGGATTCACCGCGGCGGCGGACGCCATCGTGGCCAGGGCCCGCAGAGTCGACACGAAGAACGGATGTGCGGCGGAGAGACCGGGATGGGCATCCAAGATCGCCAATGGTTCGCCACCGAATTCGAGGAACGGGCCAGCGAGTCCCTCGTCCTCGGCGAGCGCGAGGGCACGCGCCAGCAGGTCGGTGGCACGCCCGTGGTCGTCACGCCGCGCGGCCGCCACCGCTGCCACCACACATGCCGACACCACCGAACCGCCTCCGCCGCCATCCGCCCGCAGCAGAGCCGCCACCGCGTGCTCCGCTCCCTCTAGATCAGCGCACGCGAGGTTCGCCCGGGCCGCCGCGAGCGCGAGAGCATGGTCCGGCCGGCGGGTGTCGGCCAGCTGTCCCAGCAGCTGCCGGGCAGCCTGGGCGTTCCCGACGGCGATCAACAGGTCGGTCTCGGCGGCGCGCCACAGCGACAGGCACAGCGGCGGTCCGGCCGGCCGTCCTCGCGACGCCAGGAGACGGCGGGCAGCCCGCACATCGTCCGCCTCCCCACGCCGGCATCGCGCCCTCGCCTCCAGCACGACGATCAGATCGAGCAGGTATGGAGGATGCGCCGGGGTGAAGGCCATCCGCGCGAGGTCGAGATGGTGCGTGACGCGCACGTCGTCGACCCGGGCGGCCGCCACCATCGCATGGGCGAGATGCGCCTCGACCAGGCCGGCCGGCATGTCGGTCAGACCATCCGAGGATGCGGGGACGGCCGTGGGATCGACCGGGCTGGCAGTGATCACAGCGGCGGTGGCGACCGCCACTGCCGCGCTGGACTCGGCCTGCCGCAATCGACCTCGCAGCACGTAGGCGAGAGCCATCGCCCCGGACGCCGATGCCTCGACCGTCCGCAGACCGCCATCCCGGGCCGCCGCCATCGCCTCCCGCAACGCCTCCAGCGCCAGGTCGGGACGGCCGAGCCAAAGCTCCGCCTGCCCGCGCGCACACCAAGCCACAGCCGCCACGATCCCGTCGGGACCACCCACGCCCCCGCCACCGCTGGTCGATCGCGCGACGATCCCGGCCGGGCGGTCCGGCTGGGCCCCACCGACGACGGAGCCGGGGCGGGCCGCGCTTTCCCCAACGTGATCATGTCGAACACCGGACGGCTCCAGTCCGGGACCTTCGGCGCCCCCGATGGCCCCGATGGCCCCGATGGGACCGGCAGGACCAGCAGGGCCGGCAGGGCCGGCAGGACCAGCGGGCAGGAACCGGGGATCTCCCGGCGGCCGCACGCCGACGGGCGGTCGTGGCCGGACCTTCCCCGCGGCCTCCGCCCGCCCCGTCACGCCGGCAACCGCCGGATCAACCGGCTGTGGCACGGCGCCCGGCCTGCCCGGGGACCGTAGCAACCGGCGGGTGATACTCAGCATCTCCTCGCACGCCCCGGCGAGCTCCGCCCGGCGCAGGTCGACAAGATCGGCTCGGACCACGAGCGCGCGACGACGGGACACGACCGCCGCGGCGATGCTCCCCCGGGCCACCTGCAGGCATCTGGTGGCCGCCCCCACCTGTCCCTGGCCCAGCCGGCCCACGGCGGCGACCAGTGCGCACTCCGGCGACCACAAGGCCGGGGAGTCCGGCATCGCCGTCATGATCGAGCTGAACCCCGCGGCGCCGCCGTGCAGGGCGTCCACCATCTCGGGCCCATCGACGAGCAGGCAGGCCGCGTACCACCAGTCCCCGGCATGCGCGGCGTGATGTACCGCATCCGTCGTCCGACGGTGCGCGGCGAACCAGATCGCGGCTCGCAAGTGGAGCTCATCGGTGTCCTCGTCGCCGTCCGCGGCCAACGCGGAACGCAGCACCGCGGCAAGCAGCCGGTGAAAGCGGAACCATCCGCCGTCGTGGTCGAGCTCAACCACGAAGCCGTCGGCGCGCGCGAGTGCCGCCAGAACTTCCTTCCCGCTCACCCGCGCACCTACCGTGGGTGCCGGCGTGTCCCCGGGGCCGCACTCGCCGGGCGGGCCCATCGCCATGCTCGCGGCGTCGGCGTCGGCGTCCGGCGGCGGCGCGGCACGCGAGCCGGTATCCGCCGCCAGGACGCCCGCATCCATCCGCTCGGCCGCGACGGCGTCCGCCAGCGGCCCGGTCATGCGCTCCAGGACACTGGTCCGCAGGAGGAAGCGGCGTACCCGCGGCGGCTTACCGGCTATCACCTCGGCCTGCAGGAAATCGGCGATCGCGGGATGGCCGGCCACGGCGCCGGACAAACCAGCCGTGTCACCGAGGCCACCGGACGGGGATGCGACGGCCGCTTCCCACCGCCCATCCGCCCCCGGCAGTGGTCGTCGCTCCCGTGCGGCGAGCGCCCCGGCCGCCAGCCGCAGCCCGGCCGCCCAGCCCTCGGTGACGTGCACGAGACCGCTCACCGTCGCGGGCGACGCCGTGATCTCCTGCCGGCCCGTGATCTCCTGCCGGCTCAGGAGGGCGGCGGCCTCCGCCCGGGTGAAGGCGAGATCCGTCGGGCCGATCTCGGTGACCCACCCGGCAGCCCGCAGCCGGTGCAGCGCCACGGGCACCGTCCGGCCCACCAGAATGATCCGGGCCCGGTCCGCGGCCGCGTCGATCAGCAGTTCGAGGCCGTCGAGGTCCGAACGCCGGGTGATCAGATGCACGTCGTCGAGGATCAGTATGAAGGACGCCGGGAGGTCGGCGAGGATGTTGGCGAGCCATCGGTAACGCCGATCACAAAGATCGTCGGCCGCGGGACCGTACCGGCTCCCAAGGCCCTCACCGGCCGGGAGCAGACCGTGTCGTCCCAGCCCGTGCAGCAGCTGCGGCCACAGTGGGAGGCCCGGCTCCCCGCCACGCGGGCCGGGGACGACCGCCGGATCGACCCGCACCCACACGATCGGCGTCTCCCCACGCCGGCCCGCGGCCCAGGCCGCGACCAGCACCGTCTTGCCCGAGCCGGCCGGGGCCCGCACCACCGTGAGGGGCAGGGCGGTAGCGGCGTCGAGTGCGTCGAGCAGCCGTGGTCGATCGACATGACCCGGCGGGGTCGGCGGGGGGACGAACCGGTTCAGGAGCAGCGGCAGGCTTTCGGGACCGTCCGCGGGATCCTCCTCCCCGGGACGGAGAGCGGCATCCTCCGGACGGAGGGGCCGCCGACCCTCAAAGACGGCGGGACGGGTCCGGACGGAACCGGACATCGGTGACTGTTCGTCGAGCATCCGCACCACCCCCAGCGACAAGCTCGCGCTAGGTAGTGGTACGCCTACTCGGGCGACCGGGCAACCGGGCAACCGATCCGCACCGCCCGCCGTCGAGGGACACCCCGCCCGGGACCCGGCCCTCAGGCCGCGCAGTCCGAGCAGACGACGTGACGGACGTCCGCGAGCTGGCTGCGGTGCTGCACCAGGAAGCAGCGGGTGCAGGTGAACTCGTCGGCCTGCCGGGGAAGTACCCGCAGCGACAGTTCCTCGTCGCGTACCTCCGCATCCGGAAGGCCCAGCTCGGCCTCGAGGGCGTCCATGTCGTCCCCCAGGTCCGCTGCCGCACCGGCGCGCTGCGCCTTGAGCGTCTCCAGGCTCTGTTCCTGGAGCTCGTCCTCCTCGACATCCGTGCTTCGCCGAGCGTCGAAGTCACGAGCCATGCGTCTCCTTCCTTTCCCTGCCATCGTTCACCCAATGGGTATGCCAACCCATCGGTCTTGGGTTTGGCCGAGCGTGAGGAGCCATGGAACACGGCACCTCAGGACATCGGCTGGTTACAGTACGCAGTGACCCCAAGGATTGAGGTGACGCGATGCCCTGTGTCCGCATTTCCGGGTGCCTCCACCACATCCAAGGGTCCCGGCCGGAACGCGGATCTCCAGAGCCGAGCGAACGATACGGGGCGGAACCGCGTCAGGCCAGACAGCACCAGGCTGGCGCGGTGTCACTCCCGCCACAGCCATGATCAAATATCACGACTCCGGTGGACCGCCCGCATCTCGATCGATGCGGCACCGTACACCACCTGGACGCCGCGCCGTCATCGGATGGTCGGAAAGGGCCACGCAAGCCTGGGGGCCGACCAGTCGGATCTAGAGATACAGACCTGTCAGGCCATCGTCCAACCGCTCCGCCGCGACGGCGTGCACGTCCCGCTCCCGCAACAGAACGTAGGTGGTCGAGTGCAGCTCCACCTCGGCCCGGTCCTCGGGGTCGAACAACACCCGATCGCCAACCTGGATGGTCCGCACGGCCGTCCCCACCGCGACGACGTCCGCCCAGGACAGGCGCTTCCCCATATGCGCGGTCGGGGGGATGACGATGCCCGCCTTCGACCGCCGGTCCACGGAATCCTCACGCGGCTCGACCAGCACGCGGTCGTGCAGGAGCCTGATTGGCAGCGCGCCGGACTGCATGACACCCGATTGCGTGCCCACCCCAGCCGCGCCGACCCCGTTGACACCGCCGGACACAACGTTCACAGGGTCGGACACTACCCGCCTTCCAATCACCGGTGACACCCCAGGCGGCATTTCACGACCGCCCGATCGACCGACCACGTCCGCCGGCCGGGACTTCCCACGCCTCCCGGCCGGCATCCACACACCCCACACCTCCCCACCGGAGGGCCCGCCCGGCCGTCCTGATTCCCCGCCAACGTTCCGCCGGGGAATGCCCTCGGGTGACGGGACGCGACGGAGAACGCGATACCCCCACTTCGCCTTATCGGAGCAGAGCCAGCCGAACCTCCCCGGATGGGGAATGGTCTCCCAACGCGGTATAAGCTGCCGCCCATCGCCGCCCGGGCTGGCGCTGACGGGGGGCGAGCCGGTCACCCCTCGATCGTCCGTTGGCGCCCAGGTAACCGTCGGCACGTAACGAACCTCAGGGATGGGGCACGATCATGGCATTGCGCATCAGCGTCGACCTCGATGGGCTACGCTGGGCCGATCTGTTCCGCTTCGTCGATCTCGCCCGCAGCGGCGGCATCAGCGCGGAGGACCAGGTTGACGTCATCACCTACGGCAGTGACCCGATGTCGGTCAGCCTGTCGGCCCGCATCTACCCGGTCTCCGAGGGGTTCCTCTCCACGGAGCAGTCGGACGCATCCGGCGACAGCATGCGCGGCGCCCCGCTCTCGGTCAGCCCCGGGTCCGGCAGCCCCAACGGCTCGGGGTTCGCCTACGACGGTTCCACCGACCGCACAGCCTCGGCCAACGGTGCCCACTACCCGGCGTTCGACAACGCCGCGGACCGTGCGGTCCCGCAGAGCAGCAACGGCCTGCCGTCCTCCTACGGACCCGGGTACGACGGACCCGCCGAGCGGGGCCTCCAGGCGGCGGGGGGTGGGCACTACCCCGCGTTCGACGGCCAGCCCGACCGCATGCCGCCGGGTGCCGGCGGGCAGTTCGCGGGTTTCGAGCCGTTTGACCGGTCCGCGCCAGGCAAGGAGCCCGGAGGTGCCTCCGGGCAGGTCGAAAGTCCCTACATCGAGGAGTTCGCCAGGCTTCAAGAGGGTCTGATGCGGCAGGTCCGCCGCACGGACGAGGTCCGGCCGGACCGGTCCTGATCTGCGATTAGCGCCTCCACGCGGCCACGCCGTCCGGACTCCGGCTCGGCATGACCATGCGGCCCGTCCCGGCGAACCCGCTTCCCATCCTCACCGCACGTAAGGGAGAGGGAACCATCAGCGGCATCTGGCACCGCGGGTCAGAAGCGGAACGTGAGTCAGCAGTGACGGTGAACCCGAACGGGCTACACCCTTCGTGCCCGCTGGCCCGCTATGGTGCATGCTGCCGGTGATGGAGGATTCGCGCCTTGCTGACGTCGAGCAGTATCACGGGCGACTGCGCTCGGAGCTCGACGTCATCGCCCGTGGGCCGGTCCTGGTCGGCCCGAAGATTGTCGAGCATATTCACTCGCTGATCACCCTCATCGACCTTCATCAGCCGAATGAGTTCGACCTCTGTCTGAGCTGCGACCGTCTCTGGCCCTGTGCGTCGATCATCGCGATCACCGGCATGTCACCGGGCGCCGCACCGGACAGCCGGGCGGTCGACGAGGAGGATGAGCAGGCCGCGGGCATCGGGCGAGCGGTCGCCGGACGGGCATCCGGCCGATCGGGTCCGGTCGCGTCTCCCGACGCGGAACACCCCGGCCCGGATCCCCGGCCGGTGGCCCCCGAGGGGCGGGGAGCCCGTCCCGGGCCACCCCACCGCGAGCACCCCGCCACCGGCGACGAGGCCAGGATGTTCCCTCCGGCGCGCCCCGCGGCCAGGCCGCCCGCGCCACCGCCGCCACCGCAGTCACCGGTCAGGCCGCCTGCCCCAGTTCCTGGACAGTTCCCCGAGCCGATGCCCGGGGCAGCTGCCCACCTGTCCATGGGGTCCCCGGCGGACTCCGACC
>NZ_CDWRCK010000238.1:0-6468 GCF_977927595.1 Frankia sp. CcWB3 | reverse complement strand
GACACCAATAGACGATCATGAGAGGGCCAGTTCGATCACAAGATCAGCGACAGATCCACGGAACTGCCCCCGTCTCACCGGCGCGGCGCGGTGTCGGACTTCGTCCTTCAGGAGGTGGCGCTCGTCCTCGGACACTCGGCACCGGGAGCGGTCGAGGAGCACCAGCTCTTCTCCGACCTCGGATTCGATTCGCTCACCTCGGTGGAGCTGCGCAACCGGCTGGCCGATGCCACTGGTCTGCGGCTGCCGCCATCCCTGATCTTCGAGCGCCCGACACCCAAGGAACTGGTGGAGCACCTGGCCACCCTCCTGGTGGCCGCGCAAGGGGCGTCCTCGCGCGCCGCCGACGTCGACTTCTCCGCCGAGGTCCACCTCGACGAGGGTATTCAGCCCGCGGGCGAGATCGACCGGGTGGCCACCGACCCCGCCGAGATCCTGCTGACCGGCGCCACCGGCTTTCTCGGCGCGTTCCTGCTCCGTGATCTGATGCGATCGACGACCGCCACGGTGCACTGCCTGGTGCGGGGAGAAGACCGGGCCACGGCGACCCGCCGCCTGCGGGAGAACCTGGCTTGGTACCAGGTGTGGGAGGACATCGATCCGGCCCGTCTGTCCGTCGTCGTCGGTGACCTGGCCGCGAGCCGACTGGGCCTGGCCGAAGCCGGGTTCGACGACCTCGCCCGCCGGGTCGACGTCGTCTATCACGCCGGCGCGACGGTCAGCTGGCTGCGGCCCTACACCGAACTCGCGCCGACGAACGTCGGCGGCACCCGGGAGGTGTTGCGGCTGGCCGCGGCACACCGCACGGTTCCGGTCCACTACGTGTCGACGACCGGGGTGTTCCCCGCTCCGAGCCCTGACGCGCGCGCGGCCACCGTGACCGACCCGACCGGGCCGGCGCACCTGCTGCACAACGGTTATCTGCAGAGCAAATGGGTCGCCGAGCAGATCATCGGTCTCGGCAGGGACCGCGGACTGCCCCTCTCGGTGTACCGGGTGGATGTCGTGTGCGGCGACCAGATGACCGGCGCCTGCCAGACCAGGGATTTTGTCTGGTTGAGCCTCCGGGGAATCCTGGAGGCCCAGGCGGTGCCCGAGAGCCTCGCCGGCGTCGTCCACATGGTTCCCGTGGACTACGTCAGCACGGCGATCGTGGCTCTCTCCACGCTGCGGGACACCGCTGGCCGGACCTTCCATCTGTACAACCGGCAGAATCAGACGTTCGCCGAGTTCGTCGATCACCTCAGATCCTTCGGATACCACCTGCCCGCGCTGGACTGGGACTCGTGGTCGGCCCGCGTGCGCGGGGACCGGAAGAACGCGATGTTCCCGCTGCTGGACTCGTTCGAGGGAATGAACGCAGGCAACGGCCTGGCCACCTATCCGCCGATCGATGTCTCGGACACCGAACACGCGCTGCGGGAAACCAGCATTGAATGCCCGGCGGTCGATCGTGGCCTGTTCGAGAGATATGTGATCTTCTTCGTCAAGGCGGGCTATTTTCCGCCCCCCACCCTTTAGCACGCAGCAGGGGAGTGACCGCATGGCGGAAACATCTGGACGTGATCGTGTGGTTGTGCTCGGCGCAAGCATGGCCGGGCTGTTGGCAGCGCGTGTGCTGGCGGACCGGTACACCGAGGTCGTCCTCGTCGACCGTGACGACCTCACCGGGCACGACGCCGCCGGGGGGCACCGTGACACCCGACGAGGCGTCCCGCACGGCGAGCACCTGCACAACCTGCTGGCCGCTGGTCTCCTCGTCCTGGAGGAACTGTTCCCGGGGATCACCGAGGAGCTGACCCGGTAATCGGGTCGATTCCTCTCACGTCTATACACGATTACCGACACAAGACCGGATCGAGGAACGCTCGCTGCTAGCCTGCGAGCAGGTCCACGCCATATGCCGTCAGTATACGAATGGAGCAAATGTGCCGTGACCGAAACTCAATACGCACTGGTACGTGACATCAACCTGCACCAGGAGGCCTTCGGAGCCGCTTTCAACTCCGGTGACGCCGCCGCGGTCAATGCGATGTACACCGACGACGCGGTCGGGATGTGGGAGCCGGGAAAGCCCCTCCGCGGCCAGGTCCGCCGCGACTACGTGGCTGAATTTCTGGCGACTCGCAAACCGTCCGTGGAAGCGACGGTGCGCCAGAAGCTGGTGGTCGGCGACACCGCCATGCTTGTGGTCGAGTGGCGGATGGACACGATCGGCGCAAACGGCGAACCCGAGCCGCTGGACGGCGTCGCCATCGACGTCCTGCGTCAGGGCGAGAACGGCTACTGGCGTTACGTCGTAGACAACCCCTTCGGTGTCAGCGGCCCGTGGGCCGCCGAGGACGAGAGACGGGAATAGATCGACGCACGAAACGCGGACGCGGGTCACATCACCGCGCTGGCACGCCTGGGACCGGCGAACGAACGATCACATCCATCGCGGCGGACGCCGCACGACATCCGGAGAAGCTCCTGTGTCCACCCCCTCAGTCTCCGCATCGCCGGTCACCGTCGTCGGACTCGGCCTGATGGGCCGCGCGCTGGCGGCGGCCTTCCTGTCCAACGGCCACCCGACCACGGTCTGGAACCGCTCGGCAGGGAAGGCAGACGATCTGGTCGCCAACGGCGCGACCCTCGCCCCATCGATCAGGGCCGCGGTCGAGGCAAGCCCACTCGTCGTCATCTGCGTCTCCGACTACGACGCCGTGCACGAGCTGCTGGACCCGGTCGGCGCCGCCCTGGACGGCCGGACGCTGGTCAACCTGACCACGGCCAGTTCCACTGTGGCGCGTGAGACCGCCAGCTGGGCGGCCCAGCTCGGCAGCACCTATCTCGACGGCGCGATCCTGGCTCTCCCCCAGGCCATCGGCACCGCCGAGGCCACGGTGCTGTACTCCGGACCGAAGGCGGCCTTCGACGGGCACCTGGCCACCCTGCAGGTACTCAGCCAGACCGGGACCGTCTATCTCGACGAGGACCACGGTCTGTCCGCCCTCTATGACATGTCCGTCCTCAGCATCATGTGGGGCGTCCTCAACACCTTCTTGCACGGTGCCGCGCTCCTGGGCACCGCGAGTGTTCCGGCGACCACTTTCGCGAGCCTGGCGGTCACGGCGATCAACGTCACGGCCGACTACGTCACCGCCTACGCGCAGCAGATCGACGAGGACAGGTTCCCGGCCACCGACGCCACCGTCAACGTCCACGTGGGCGGCATGGAGCACCTCGTGGAGGAGAGCAAAGTGCTCGGCGTCAACGCGGAACTCCCGACCTTCTTCCTGGAGCTGGCGAAGCGCGCGGTGGCCGACGGCCACGCCGAGGACAGCTACGCGGCGCTGATCAAGCAGTTCCGCAAGCCCTCCGCCTGACCCAGCCCAGCCACCCGGAACGGCGCGGGGAATCCGAGGCGCAGGCCGCATGCGCCGGATTCCCCGCACGTCCGGAACGCGGCGACATCCACACCGCCTCGACGACCACAGACCGTAACGCGGGGGGATTCACCTTGACCACGCATGAAGACGGAGCGCACACAGGCTCGTCCATCCGTTCGTTCTCTCGCAGGACCGCGCTCAGGGCAGGTGGCCTGGCCGTCGCCGGATCCGCGCTCGGGGTCGGCCTCCCCGGTGTGGCCGAGGCCGTCGAACAGGGCCACGCGGGCCATCGCGACTACGACAACATCGTTGTCGGGGCCGGCCTGGCCAGCCTCACCGCCGCCCGCGAGCTGCGGCGCAAGGGACAGCGGGTGCTTGTGCTCGAGGCACGCGACCGCATCGGCGGGCGGACATGGACCGACACCTTCAACGGCTCTGAGATCGAGCGCGGCGGCGCCTGGGTCGACCCGCTGCAGCCCCATGTGTGGCGCGAGATAGCGCGCTACGGCCTGTCGGTCGTGGCCGACGCGGGACCCGAGCGCGTGATCATGCCAACCCTCACCGGATTCGCCGAGTACGATCCGGTCGAAGCCTACACCCGGCAGGGCGAACTCTTCACTCCTTTCTTCGACGGCTCACGCGACTACTTCCCGAAGCCGTACGAACCGTTCGCCCGCGAGGATCTGATCACACCGCTGGACCGGCTGAGCCTGCGCGACCGGCTCGACCAGCTCGCCTACCCGCCCCAGGACGAGATCCGCATGACCAGCACCACCGCGCTCTACGGCGCTCCGAGCGCGCGCGGCTCGATGCTCCAGCTGTCGCAGTGGTGGGCACTCGCGGGCTGGAACTACCAGAGCTTCTCCGGAGTGAACACCTTCCGCATGGAGAAGGGCACCATCGCCCTGGCCGAGGCCATCCTGAAGGACGGCAGTCCAGACCTCCGGCTCAACTCCCCCGTCACGTCGATCACTCAGAGCAATGGAAGGGTGCGGGTAGGGACCCGCACGGGGGCGACCTACACCGTGCCCGAGGTCGTCATAGCCGTCCCGGTCAACGTCTGGAAGACCATCAGCTTCGGCCCGGCGCTGCCATCGGAGTACCGCAGGGCAAGCAGCCAGGGCTACGGTGTGCCACGCCAGAAGAAACTGTGGCTGGATCTCACCAGTCCCACGGACCGGTTCATCGCCGAGGCGCCCGAGGGCTATCCCCTCGTCATCATGGGCCGGCTGAACGAGAACGCGCCGGTCGTCGCCTTCACAGTGGACGACAGGCTTGACGTCGGCAACCGTGCCCAGGTCGAGGCGGCGGTACGCAGGATCATCCCGGACGCGCAGCTTCGCAGGCACACCGTGACGGACTGGCAGGCAGACCAGTACGCCCTCGGTGGGCCCGCGTACCGGCAGCCCTTCCAGCTCACACAGCTACACCGTGCGATCAGCCAGCCCTTCGGGCGGATCAGATTCTGCGGCGACGATCTTGCCCTTGGCTGGAGCGGGTACATGGACGGCGCCATCGAATCGGGTCTTCGGGTCGCCGGTTCACCAACGTTGTCCTCGTCGTCGCCTGCGGCGCCCGAGGGTCGCCGCCCGGTGACACCCCAAGTCGATCACAGAATCTACCGCCCCGTCCATCGTCTGTGATCAGCGATCCAACGGCAGTGAGATCGGGAGTAGGCCATGCCAACGACGAACCAATCCGCGACCGAGGCTGTGGACTCGCTGTTCTCCTGGTTCCGGGAGATGCACGACCAGCATCCGATTCATCACAGTGAGGAGTACGGATGGCAGTTGTTCCGGCATGCCGACATCGCCCATGTCCTCACCGATCCGAAGACGTTCTCCTCGGAGACGGTGCGACTGTTCAACGAACCGCAGCCTGATCTCGACCTGTTCCTGATGGGGAACCTGGTCACCAGCGACCCGCCCCACCACCGGATGCTGCGCCAGGTCATCAGCCATGCCTTCACACCGCACGCGGTGTCGGTGCTGTCCGAGCGGATCGCTCGGATCACCCACTCCCTGCTCGACCGCACGGCCGGCTCCGACACCTTCGATCTGATCGACACGCTGGCCTATCCCCTACCGATCACCGTGGTCGCCGAGATGCTCGGCCTGCCCCACGAGGACGTGCCGATGTTCCGGGCATGGGGCGACGCGCTGGGCGCCCTCGACGCGGCGACGGTGCCGCCCGAGGTCATGGAGGCCGAGGTCGCTCCCGCCATCCGGGAGATGAACTCGTACATCCTTGATCATGTGCGGAGGCGCCGGGAAAGCCCGACCGACGATCTGCTCAGTGACCTGGCGCAGGCGAGTATCGACGGCAAGCCGTTGCGCGACGGCGATCTGATCGGCCTGATCGGCCTGACCATGTTCGCCGGCCACGCCGCGTCGATGGCCATGATCGGCAACGCGATCGTCGTCCTCGACCGCCACCCCGAGACGTTCGCGGCCGTCCGCTCGGACCGCGATCTGCTGCCGGGCGCCATCGAGGAGCTGATGCGCCTGTACCCACCCTTCTCCCGGATGGCGCGCGTGACCACCACGCAGACGGAGCTCGCGGGGCAGCAGATCGGCAAGGACGAGCTGGTGACGCTGTGGACCGGCGCGGCCAGCAGGGACCCGGGACGCTATCCGGATCCCGACCGCTTCGACATCCACCGCAACACCGGCGGGCACCTCGCCTTCGGCCAGGGCATCCATTTCTGCCTCGGCGCACCGCTGGCCCGGCTGGAGGTCAGGATCGTGCTCAACGCGCTGTTTGATCGTTTCGACGACATCGCCGTGGACTACTCGGGCGGGGTCGAGTTCGAGAACCCTATGCAGATCATCTGCCCTCGGCGGCTACTGGTGCGCGTCACCGGGCGGTCCTAGCACGGCACGCCGCCGCCGCGGCGGGTCGAACTTCGTGGAGAACATGCCCCCCGCCAGCGCCGACCTTTCCCCCTTGCCCGCCATCCGAGAGTAGCGGGCAAGGGGGCGCGTCACGTCGACGGTGACCTCCCGGTCAGCCGGTCATGTCGACGGATTGCCATGTTTGCGTACCGGGATGTCGGCGTTCTTCGCCCGCAGCGCGGCGAGCGCCCGGACGAGAATTG
>NZ_CDWRCK010000237.1:0-6490 GCF_977927595.1 Frankia sp. CcWB3 | reverse complement strand
AACCGGGCGAACAGCATGGCGTCGTTGCCGCCGTAGGAGACGTTCCCGAGATTTCCCCAGGCGGAGTGGAAGATGCAGACAGCCACCGCCAGGTATCCCACCGCGACCAACAGCGGCGGAGGAACCTGGATCCGCCAGGACCGGATCGCCGGCGCCGGGTGTGCACCGTGGCCGGGGGCATGATCGGTGCCGCGATCGGAGATACCTCCGGCGGTCCCTGCGGTTTCGGATTGCGTCACGACGGCCCCCCTCGTGTGCCCGTCGACCCCGATCCGCCCCCTGCGGACGGGATGTACGGGGCGTTCACGACCATAGTCGCCCTGATTGCCTCCATGGCTACATAGCGTGACTATTTGGCGGTGTGGGGTAACGGTCTACCCGCGATACGACACGGGGAGAGATACCCACCGAGGGAGAGTTCCTCGGCCGGGTGCGGAAACCCTCGCCGGTTTCCCGGGCCGGCGGTCGCGGTCGTTCTCGAGGCAGCGGTCGTTCTCGAGGTTCCGGCGGTTCCCGGTGTTCGGCTGTCCGGGCCGTTCTGGTGCGGCGCGCGGTACTACCCGGCTGCCCGGTCCTGGCCGCGGGACGTGGCGCTCGGATCCGCCCATTCCGCCACCAACGCGGCGCAGCTGCGATAGCGCGCGACGGCGTAGTCGTCGGAGACGACGCCGTCGCGGTCAAGCACGGCGACGGGATAGCCACGCTCCGCGCGATAGCCCCGTTCACCGACGATGACCCGCCCCCCGAGCCGGACCACTCCGACGACGTACGGCAGGGAGGTCCAGCGGGGCGGGCGGGCGGCGGCCAGGATGCTCGGGTCCCGCCAGGCGTACAGGCCGCAGGCGCAGTGCTCGTCCGGGACCCGTTCGTGGCCCGCGCCGGGCTCGCCGGGCTCGACGTCCCGGTCCGGCCGGCGGGTGCGCAAGCAATGTGCCTCGGTCATGCCGTCGGCGCGCCAGAGCAGTAGCCCGGGTGGAAACGGCGACCACGGCGTCCAGGCAGGGCGTAGCTGGCCGTGCGCGTCCACCGCCCACTGCCGCCAGCCGAGCAGGCTCACCCGGGAACCGGTTCCAGGTCCGGTTCCGGCGCGGCCGGGACCGGGATGGTCAGCGGCTCGGAGTCGGGAAAGCTGATCGGCTCGTCTTCGACGATCCGTTCCGGTCTGCCCACATCACCCACACGTCTACGGTGAGCGCCCGACGCCGAGCCGTCAATGCCCGACGGGGACGGGTCACCCCATCGGGGAACCGGCCACCCCACCGGGGAGTGGGCCGACCGGCGGGACCAGGCTCACCGCCGTGGGCCTCGATCACGGGTTCCCGCGAACGCCCGGCCGGCGTATCGATGATCTTGACCGGTGGTGTTCAATGTGCTCTTCGCCTAGTCCTGTGGGGTGATGTCGTTGCCGGGCATGTCTGCGGCCGATCCGTATCAGGTGGCCGCGGCCCTGTTGTGGGCCCGCGTGCTCGGCCTCGAGACCGTCGGTCTGCATGACGACTTCACCGCCCTTGGCGGTGATGCGGCGACCGCGCAGGAGCTGGTGGCGACCCTGTGCGACGAGTTCGGGGTCCGGCTGCCGAGCTCCGTGGTCGTCCAGGCGCCGACGCCCGCCGCGTTCGCCGAGGTGTGGGCCGCCCGGCAGAGCGAGTCCGTCGGGCATCCCACCGTGATGCCGCTGACGCCCGGCGGTTCCGGCACCCCGTTGTTCTGCTTCCCGGAGGCCGGTGGGCCGGCGATCGGTCTGCTCCCGTTCGCCCGGTACTTCGCGGGCGAACGGCGGGTCTACGGGATGCAGGCGCACGCCCTGGAACGGCGGGGCATCCCCGACTGGTCGGTGTCGGCCGCCGCCCGGCGGCACGTGGGGGAGATCCGTCTTCTCCAGCCGACGGGTCCCTACCTGCTGGCCGGGCACTCCTTCGGCGGACTGATCGCGTTCGAGGTCGCGCAGGTCCTCCGGCAGGCGGGCCACGAGGTCGGCCTGCTGGCGTTGATCGACACCTACCTGCCGGGTACCTCGCGGCTGACCCGATCCGGGGCGATCGTGCCGACCAGTCAGTTGGAGGGAGCGCATCCGGACTCCCCGGCGCCGCCCGACGCCGGTCGGGGGATCGGCCCACTCGCCGCCGACGACGGGCCTACGCTGACCCCGCGGGTGATGGTCGACCGCCTGCGCCAGCTCGTCGAGCTGCCGCTTGCCGGCGTGGTCCGCTTCCGGGGGATGCACCAGTACGACGTCTTCTACAACCAGGGGCGCATCCTGACGATGACCTACCGGCCCCCGCACCTACGATGGCCGGACGGCGGTCTGGCTCGCCGACGACCACGACGAGATCGAGGCCTGGCGGGGCGTCCTGACCGGACCCGCCGCGATCCGCCGGATCGGCGGGGACCACCGCGGCGTCCTGCGGGAACCGCTGGTCGCCGGGGTGCTGGCTGAACTGCGCCACGAGCTGGCGACGGTGCCCGGCATCGACGGCCGCCGGGTCTGATCTCCTGGGGGTCGCCGGGTCGATGGCGTTCCGCCGTTCCTGCCCCGTACCCGACGGGCGCCGCGGGGAGGTGTTCGACGAGGCGTTCGCGGCGTTGCGGCGGCGCTATCCGCAGGTCATCCCGGAGCGGCTACTTCCGGCCGGGCGGGACGCGGCGCGCTCGTTGATCGCCGAGTATCTCGCCGCCGGGATGAGCAAGTTCGTCTTTCATCCGGTCACGACGCCCGGCGGATGGCCGGATTTCTTCGACGCCTTCGCCGCCGAACTCATGCCGCTCGAGACCTGATTGGCGGGTGTTTCCGGCGAGCCGGACAATATGGACGGAGGGCTCAGGTGATGGTGAAACCGCCGTCAACGGCGAGGGTCTGCCCCGTGACGAAACTGCCGGCGTCGGAGGCCAGGAAGAGAAGCGCCGCAGTCAGTTCCTCCGGTTCACCGATGCGTCCGCGGAGGATCCTCGCCGACTGGGTCTCGAGGTACTCGGGCTGGTACTGGTCGGTCATCTCAGAGCGGAAGAAACCCGGCGCCAGCGCATTCACCCGGATGCCGCGCCGGCCGGTCCATTGCTGGGCCAGATCGCGGGTGAGGCCGACGAGGGCGGCCTTGCTCGCCGTGTAGGCCGCCTGCGGCAGGCCGGCGGTCGTCAGGCCGAGGACGCTGGAGATGTTGACGATGCTGCTGCCGGGTCGCATGACCCGCGCCGCCGCCTGCGCCATCCAATAGCAGCCGCCCAGGTTGACGTCGATGACGGAGCGGAACTGCTGCGGGGTCTCCTTGAGCGCGGGGACGACGGTGCCGATCCCGGCGTTGTTGACCAGGATGTCGACCCGGCCGAAGGTCTCCATCGCGGCGGCGACGAGGTGTTCGCAGGAGGCGGGGTCGGCGACGTCGGTGGCGACCGGCAGGGCGCGGCGGCCCTCCTTCTCTACGAGCTCGGCGGTGGTGGTGAGCCGGTCGGTCCGGCGGGCGCCCAGGGCCACGTTCGCGCCGGCCTCGGCCAGGCCCCGGGCGAAGTCCACCCCGAGACCGGAGGACGCCCCGGTGACGACGGCGACCCGGCCGTCCACCCGGAACCGGTCCGATATGGACATAGCATGCTCCTTTACGATAAAGAGGCGCGCGCCTAATCATGGATCCCATCCCGGGCCGGCAAGTGATCCGGGCTTCCCGCGCCGCCATCCTTGCAGGTCCCGGGCCCAGGTGCCGACAAATCACCTCCCGTACGCGGATGCGTTCGGCGCGCTGTGCATCTGTCGGATGGTCCGTCCCGAGAGCATGTGCGTGCGTCGAATACGGCGAGACCCTTCCCCTTTCCGGTGGGCGCGGTCACAATCGACCGGTACGACCGAGCGGGCGACGACCAACATTGATCCGGCAACATCGGCATTATGGGGACGTAATGAAGTAACAAATACGTGATCGAGAGCATCATCGCAGGTCACAGGCCTGTGGAGGGTTCGAAAGGCGCAAGTTATTTCATTTCGACTCCTATCCGGCAGCCGGCCATACCAGGCTGCCGACAAACGCGTTCCGGAACATGTGATCTGTGGGTCGAGGGGGTACTGACGATGTGTCGGTCACTTCGACATCGCCGGCTGTGAAGCGCGACAATCCCGCGCACGTCGACAGGGCGACCGAGGGCCTCGGGAGAAAGGAAACGCGGGAGGAAGCGTGGAACGGGCAGAGCGTACCGAAGTGGACTCGCAGGTCCGGATGGAGCGTCATCTCGTCGTCGGTCTTCGTATCGGAGACTTGTCGGATATGGCCGATGTCCTGCTGGCCGCTGACCTTGCCGCGAAGCTCGACGCGCACCTCGTGCTCATCGCGGCCCCGGATCGATGGTCGAGCTGGGCACGGTGGACCGCGGGAATGCACTGCGCGTTTGGCGTGGAGACCGTGATGAACGCTGCCCGCATCGCCGAGGAGGAGGCCCGGGAAGATCTCAACCGGCGCCTCGGAACCCTGCTTGATCTAGTCGGCGTGACCTGGACCATGCGGTGGGCCACCGGCTCCTACCGACGAGCCGTGGCCCGCCACGCCCGACAGCACCCCGAGGCGCTGGTTATTTACCGGCTGGCGGGGGGCGGTGCCCGATAACCGGTGCCCGGTGGCACATGGTCACCGCCCACCGGTCACGTCGAGTATTGCTCCGGTGACGTAGGAAGCCTCGGGTGAGCAGAGCCATCGCACCGCGCCGGCGACCTCCTCAGCATGGATCCGCCCCGCTCTGCCGGCTGACGTCGCCCAGCGTCCCAGGCTGGCGGAGGCTGCGGGGGTCATCGCGCCGCGGGGGAGATGGAACGTCGGGCCCGGGCGTACATGTCCGCATCGGCATGCCGGACCACGCTCTCGGGACTGTGCGAGCCGGCGCCCCCGACGGCCTGCGAGGACGCCAGGCCGATCGTCGCTCTGACCACAAGGGTGTTGCCGGCCACGGTGAGGGGCGCCTCGATGAACTCGCGCACCCGCTGCTCGGTCTGGCGCATCGTCAGGGAGTCGGCCCCGGGCAGCACAATGACGAACTCGTCACCGCCGAGTCGGAACGCCTGCCCGGCACGTGCTTCCGGCCAGATCGTCTCGGGGCCGATCATCGCGGGACCGATCGTCTCGACCGGTCCCGCGCTGGCCGCCGACGGGCCCGGGGCGAGGACGTCGGCCAACCGAGTGGCGACCGTGCACAGCACATCGTCGCCCACCTGGTGACCGAACGTGTCGTTGATCGGTTTGAAGTCATCCAGATCGATGAGCAGAACCGCGAACGGAGTCTGCTCCCGAGCCAGTTGATCGAGGAATTCGGTAAGCGCCGCCCTGTTCGGCAGGCCGGTCAACGGGTCGTGGGTGGCACGTTTCCGTAGCTGCTCCTGCAACTGACGACGTTCGCTGATCTCGTGGCAGGTAAGCAGGACACCACCGTCGAAGCGGCCCGGCCCGGACGCGGGCCGCCAGGCGCCGGCCTCGATGTCGAACCAGCGATGGCCGCCGTTGACCGTCCGCATGCGGACGTCCAGAAGGGACCCCGGTCCACCACACTGCCGGTCCGCGAGGAAGGCCCGCGTCGCCGCCTGGTCCTCGGGATGGACCAGGTCGATGAGCGGCAGCCCGATCATGGCCTCGACCGGGTAGCCGAGCAGGCTCTCGACCGCCGAGCTGATGAAGGCCGGCCGGCCCGCACGGTCCAGGTTGACGATGATGTCGTGCGACTCGTGCACCAGGGTCTGCAGCCGCGCCCGGTCGCGCCGGACCGCCTGCTCTCCCCGGAAGATCATTTTTGTCAGGCCTGAGAACGTGACGGCCACGATGCCGAGCAGCAGCAGATCGCCGACGGCATGGTTGTCTCGCGGGTCGCGCGGCAGTGGGCCGTCCTGTTGCAGGATGAGGTACCCCCATGTGGGATGGCCGGGGATCGCGGCGGCAACGGCGACGTGACCGCCGCCGTTGCGTACCGTCACCCGCCGGCTCTGGCCTGGCCTGATTGACCGCAGCTTCGTGCCGTCAGTCATGGCGATCCCGACCGCGGACGGATCGTCGGACAGGGCGATGCGCCCGGTCTCGTCGACGATGACGATCCGGGTGCCCTCTCCGGTGCCGCTCGTCCCGGTGCCCCCGCCGCCAAAGATGCGGACCATCTCGGCTCCCGGCATCCCGGCTCCCGGCCTACCCATGACCAGGAACGCGGCGCTGCGTCCGTCCCGCACGATCGGCACGATGCTGTACGCCCGAACCCGATCGCCCAGGTGGAAAACAGGGATGTTGATTCCGCTGGTGCGGGCGAGAGCCCAGATCCGGTCCCGCGGGGGGAACGGGATCGTTGCGCCGGTGGGTTGGACCGCCGTCGGCCTGCCGTCGAGATCGACCAGTGCCAGAACGGTGTCGGGGCCCGCGAACGCCGACCGGGAGACCGAGGCCAGCACCCGCTGGTCGACGGCGGGTTCGGTCAGCGACCAGGGAAGCCTGGAGATCGGGTCGATCAGGCGCACGGGTTGGCCCAGGTCCGCGACATA
>NZ_CDWRCK010000236.1:0-6500 GCF_977927595.1 Frankia sp. CcWB3 | reverse complement strand
GAATGTTTACAGCATAAGGCCGGGGTGGATGTAAGACCGGGGTGGACATAAGGCCGGGTGGACGTGGTCCTCCGGCCGTCCGCAGGAGCACCCGGGCGTGCGGGACGCCGTCGACCTGGCTCAGATCGGACCCCATGGCATCGCGTCGTAGCGACGGGTAAGCGCCGTCATGAGCCATTCGGATCCCGTGAAGAGGTGGCCGTCGATGGCCCGGACAGGCGCGATCCCGCGTGAGTTGGTGACGAAGGCGGCCTCGAAGCCTGCCAGGTCCGCCAGTCGCACGGGGGCCCGTACGCTGGGCGGGCCGCCGTCCGCCGGTGCCTGCTCCAACAGCGTCATGGTGACTCCGCGCAGGGCGGGAGCGTCCGGCCAGACGATCATGTTGCCATCGAAGAAACCGATGTTGGTCATTGCGCCCTCCGCGACGAGCCCGCCGGGGGCGGTCAACAGGGCGTCGTCGTAGCCGTCACGGCGGACGAGCCGGCCGTGCTGGATCTGCGCGAACGTCCCGAGATGCTTGAGGTGGGCGAACGGGCGCAGGTACGGCACTGACCGCAGCCGTTGGGGGGTGGTCGGCATGGTTGCCGGTTCGCCGATCGCGACGATGACGCGCACCCCTGCGCCGTCCGGCCGCTCGGTGACGACAATCCGGACCGTGGCATCCACCGCGGTGGCGGCTGTCGCCGTGGCCTCGGAGCCGGTAGCGGCCGTCTGGGTGGCGTACAGTGCCTGCCGGATGCGGTGGCGAACCAGCGCGCCGTCCAGGGGCTCGCCGTAGAGCTCCTGGTTCGCCTCATCCAGCCGGGTGAGATGCCACCGCAGGCCCCGGGCCCGACCGGCTCGCACCTGCAGCACGGTGAAGTGGCCGTGGGGGAGCAGGGCCAGGCGATGTGGATCATCGGGGGGAACGGGGCGCCCGTCGATTTCGACGCGTCGAAGTGTGGGAGTGACCACCTTGGCCACGATAGTGACCCGCCGGTGGGCCGCGCCGTCCGTGGGCTGGGGCGTCTGTGGGCTGGGGCGTCACGCGCGACATTCCGGTTGTGTCGCCCACGGAACCGCCGCAGTGTCGTCTTCGCTAGCGTGCTCGTGCGTGCTGCCGACAGGCTGCCGCCCACGAACGCCAACACGAACGCAAAGGAGTGTGGCTATGTCCGACCTTGCTGTCGATCCCACGGCCGACCCGGCGAAACTCGTCAGCGGTCTGCCCGCTATGTCGGAGCGTGAGGTCTCCGACCTGCTGGGTGGGCCGGCTGGTGACGCGGTGCTGGACGAGGTCTTCCGGCAGATGCGCGACACCTTCCGGCCAGAGCAGGCACAGGAAGAGAACGCTCTGGTCCGATTCGTGCTCAACGGTGGACCGGGCGGCGCCGTGCGCACCTACGAGCTGCGGGTCGCCGACGGTGTCTGCACTTTGGCGACACCGCCTGCCGCCGGGACCCCGAGTGAATCCGCGGGGGAGCAGACGCTGACCATTGTCACGGATCGTGTCCGCTTCGTTCGGGTGGTCTCCGGTCAAGCCAGCGGGGCCAAGCTCTTCCTCACCAGAAAGATCAAGATTAATGGTGACCTGAAGTTCGGAGGCAGGATCCTGTCTTGGTTCGAGATCAAGAAGGAGAACTGACCGGCGGCGGTCCCCACCGGTGCCGCCGCGATCGGTGCCGCGCCGAGGAGGTCAGCCGGGAAGGCCAGCCGAGGAGGTCATGAGCGGCCGGGCCGGCGACGTCGTTCAACCGGCGCCGGCTCGCCCCTCACAGGGCGAACTCGGCGGCGTTCAGGCCGAGGGTGAGGGCGGCCTCCCGCACCACGGCCCGCTCGCTGGCGACGAACTCGCCGTCAACCAGGCCGATCACCTGCCCGATGCGCACCACGGCGGCGGCTTCCGCCACCCGCCCCCGCACCTTGGCGATGTCGGCCAGCGCGGCCTGTTTGCCGGCGGTGAAGTCTGCGGTGAGACGGCTCAGATGTCCATCGAAGAGCCGCTCCACGTCCTGTTCGGGAAACTGGGACATCACCGGATCCGTAGCGATGAAGCCGAGTAGCCCCTCGCGTTCCGCCGGATCGATGTGGCCGTCGGCCGTGGTGACGAGGGCACAGATCGCCACGGCGGCGTCCCGGAAGGTGAGGCTGCGCAGCTCCTCCCGCCGGGCGAACAGCTGCGCGCGCAGTGAGGCCAGGGAGGGCAGCCGCCGGTTGTCGACGGCGGGATCGAGGCCGCGCCAGAGCGGCCAGCCTTCGGCGAGCCAGCGACGTACCACCTCGGCCATCGATAGCGGGCGCAGGCGTGTCGCGAGAAGCACGTCGATGTTCACCGGAACCAGCGTGTGCTCTCCCCAGCGTGACGGCGTCGGAATGTCGGGCGGCCAGAAGCCGGCGAACATGATACTGAGCACGTGATCGGTTGCGGATTCAGGTGAGTGGCCGGTGACGGTTCCGTCGTGCTCGACCGCGCCGATGAACTGCCGGGAGACCGTCCGAGGGCCGGCGAGGCGGCCTACCTGCCGTTCGAGAGCGTCGTCCGTGCTCTCTCCCGCCGCCACCGGACCGCCCGGAAGGACATGCCAGGCTTCTCCCGGCGGGCGAGCGAGGAGAACGCGGTCGTCAATCCGTACGAGAAGCCGAACATCAAGCCGAATAGCAGCCTGCAAAGGCATACCGAAAGCCTCCTGAAGACGCACGGCACAAGGCGGGTTACGCGCAGGAACCATCATCCACCAGATGGCGGAGCGAGTGGACGCGGCGGTGCGGAACTACTCATCTGCGCTGCCGGCGTGACCGCTCGGTCCGGGTGCCGCGCGCGCCCGCGGCCAGTGACGGGGTGGGATCGGCCAGTCTCGGAAGGATGATGGTGTCTGGGCGGCTAGGGCGTCGAGCCGCCCGGACCTTAGCGTCGAGGCGTGGGCGCGGTGCCACCGGATCCGTATCCAGACCGTCCGCGCCCGATCCTGGGCCGATCCTGAGAGGCATACCGTGACCAAGTTTCTGCTCAGCGTGCATGTTCTGGCCGCGATCCTCGCGATCGGACCGATCACCGTGGCCGCCAGCATGTTCGCCCCGGCTGCGCGCCTGGCGCTGACCTCCCCGGGCGACGAGCGCGCTGCCGGGATTGTCCGCGTGCTGCACCGAATCTGTGGCGTCTACTCCGCGCTCGGCCTCGTCGTGCCGATCTTCGGGTTCTTCACCGCGCAGAGCCTGGGGGTTCTTGGGCAGAACTGGTTGATCGTCGCGATCGCGCTGACCAGCGTGGCCGCCGTCGTGCTCCTCATCGTGGTGCTGCCCGGACAGCGTGGCGTCCTCGACGAGATCGTCGCCGGATCCCCGGCCGTCCCCGACCGTGTGCAGGACGGAGGCGCGGTGGCCATGGATGGTGGCGCAGTGGCCATGGACGCGGCCGCGGCGCGCGCCCGCACGAGCGGTCTCGCGATGGCGGCCGGTGTGTTCAGCCTGCTCTGGGTGATCGTCACCGTTCTGATGATCATCCGTCCCGGCTCGACCACGAGCGTCTGACGTCCTCCCGGACGTCCGGTTTCCCGTCGGGAACCGGCCCGGTGGTGGGATGATCGCCCTCTGGACGGTGTGTGCGGCAGGCAAGCCTGGAGGATGTCACGTGGGAGAGGCGCTGGACACGGTGAAGCGCGCGCTGGACGCCTTCGACCTCGGTGACGAGGCCTCGGTGCTGTCGCTGCTCGACGAGGACCTGGTCGTCGAGGCACCGGGCGGGGTGCGGATCAAGGGGCGCGCGGCGGGCGCCGAGTACAGCGCCGCCTTCCTGGCGGCTTTCGGTGAGATCGACGTCGATACCCACGTGCTGGCCGAGCAGGGCGAGATCGTGGTCGAGGAGTACACGCTGACCGCGACGCACGTCGGCGTCTACCGCGACCCGGACGGGACGGAGCTCGCGCCCACCGGACGTCGGATCAACCTGCGTGTCGTCGAGGTCTACCGGGTCGAGCGCGGCCTGATCACCGAGAACCGGCTGTACTTCGACCAGACGCGGCTCGCTCGCCAGTTCGGTCGACCCGCCTGAGCCGGCCCGGCCCCGGGCCTGGCCCGGCCCGGCCCGGCCCGGCCGAAATATGGGGGGGTAGTCACGCTTCTGGGCCCCGAAAACGCGCCTACCCCCCACAGCTTTGTGTCATGAATCGACTACGGGTTCCCGGCTGGTGCGGTGTCGGTCGTGACGTCGGCCGGGCCGGGCGCGAGAGCCGACGGGTCCAGATTCGAGAGCCGATCGGCATGGACATACTGCCTGCGGAACCCGGCTGACCGGTCATGCCCGGGGAGAAGGGGAAGGCGGAAGGCAGGTCATGCAGTTCGACGACTCGTCGGTCGACACATCCGAGCTCGAGGACAGGCGAGGTGGTGGTCTCGGCAGGGGGATCGCTGTCGGTGGCGGTGGGGTGAGCATCGTCGGTCTGCTCATCTACCTGGTGGTGACGGTGCTCGGCGGTGGTACCGACGCTGGTACGGCACCCCTGTCGCAGCCCGGGCAGTCGTCGGGCGACCTCGCGCAGCGGTGCAACACCGCCGCGGCCATCGATGAATACGACGACCGCTTCGTCCTCAAGGCGTTCAACGAGATCAATGAGGTCTGGACCGCTCAGTTCGCCCGGAACGGCCAGATGTATACCAAGCCCCGCCTGGTCTACTTCTCCCAAGCCGTCCAGACCGGCTGTGGCGTGGCGTCTGCCCAGGTCGGGCCATTCTACTGCCCGCCGGACCGCAAGGTCTACATCGATCTCGGATTCCTCGCCCAGCTCCAGCGCGACTTCGGCGCCGAGGGACGCTACGCGCAGGCGTACATCGTGGCGCACGAGGTCGGGCACCATCTGCAGACGCTGACCGGGACCGAGGCGCGGGTGCGGCAGGCACAGCGGGCGGACCCCGTCCCGGGAGAACGAGCTCAGCGTGCAGCTCGAACTGCAGGCCGACTGCTACGCCGGGGTCTGGAGCACCCTCGCGAACACCGGCGGGAACGTCACCATCGGCGAGGCCGACCTTGACCAGGCGCTCGGCGGGGCGGAGGCCGTCGGCGACGACCGGATTCAGGTCAGGGCATCCGGCCAGGTCAACCTGGAGACCTGGACGCACGGGTCGGCGCGGGCAGCGCCGCGATGCCTTCCTCACCGGCTACCGGGGCGCGTCGACGGCGTCCTGCGGCACCGTGCCGCACGCCTGAGCGAAAACCGACCGATGGTTCCACCGAGCTTCACCGACCGGTGGGTTCAGGCGGTTCTCAGCTCCCGGTGCCAGGGCGGGCGGGGCGTCCCGTGCCCCGGCGGATGTTGCCGTAAAGGAGATCAGGCTGGCCGCGCCGCGTGGTCACCAGCGCACGATACTGCGCGGCCGACAGTTCGCCCTCGAAGACACTGCGTTGCACCCAGTGCAGGTACTTGCGGCACGTGCGCAACGCCTAGGGGTTGCGTTCCGCCGCCGTGTCGTAGACCAGAACGACGAATAGGGATCATCACCCGTCGGATCGGAGTGGTGTCGAACATCGGCAGGTTCGACTTCGCCCAGAGGACGTCGGTGGGGCCCTCGCAGAAGGCACACGGCCGGTAGCGCGTCGTCGGCCCGATCCGGCGCGAAGAACTCCTTCACCTCCGCGGTCAGCTCGGCCCGGTCCCGGGTCCGCCTGGCGGGGGTGGGTTTCGCGTTCGGATACATTGCGAAGAGGATTTTCCACCAGTCGTAGGCGAGATAATCCTTGCCGGCGATCGCGGCCTGAACGACGTCCGTGACGATCTGTTCGGCTACCCTGCCCAGGTCCTCTCCGGTAACGTCCTCAACATTTTCCCGGCCGGCGAGAACGGCGATCGACCGAGCTCCGCTCCGCTGCAACGGATGCTCGGTCAACAGCAATAAATTGTTGGCCGTGACGGGGACTGCGCCGGTTACGGACATGCTACCGAATCCATCCGAACCCCTGGTTGGTCGCCAGTCCCAGGCCCCAGTCATAAATGGCGTCCAGCAGGGCGGCGTCTGCTTTGGAGTCGAAATGAAATAACTTGCGCGTTTCGAACCCTCCACAGGCCTGTGACCTGCGATGATGCTCTCGATCACGTATTTGTTACTTCATTACGTCCCCTTTGATGCGCACGGCGGCGGTGCTGCCGTGCCGCGGCGCCCGCTGTACCAGAAATTTCCGGGGAGGTCCAGCGGAGACGACTTCGACGTCCACGTCCGACGGCAGGCCGAGCAGGTCGGCCTTGTGCCGCAGGTTATGGCTCAGGCGATCGGCGAACTGCGGGTGGTCTGAGAGAACCATCGCCGGAGGTCGCATAGACACCGCGGGGCTTCCGTGTGTCCCGGAAATGTGGAGGCGAGACACCGAGTGGACGCAGTGATTTCCCGGCGTATCCCCGGTCATGCAGTTCCTCGGCCAAGGCCGGGTCCTGGCTCCGAATCAGATCGTAGGTAACGGCCCGCGCCGGAGTAAAGACATCTTCCCACTTGATGGCCGGCTGGTCGGCTGCGACATCAAGGGTCTTCGAAGTTAA
>NZ_CDWRCK010000235.1:0-6534 GCF_977927595.1 Frankia sp. CcWB3 | reverse complement strand
TCGGGTTGGAGTACTAGACAGTGCCGGCGACGTCGACACACCCGGGTGCGGCCAGCTGGTCCCGGCCGGGAAACAACTGTCATGTCGACCCGATGACAGCCAGAATTGTCCGGAACCGGGGACCGGAACCGCTCTTACTCGTTGTCTCGGGCGGTGCCCACCTTGGCCGCGAGCGCGGCCATCACCGCGGGGTCGCGCAAGGTCGTGACGTCGCCGAGTTCCCGGCCTTCGGCAATGTCACGCAGCAACCGGCGCATGATCTTACCGGACCGGGTCTTCGGTAGGTCGTCGGCCCAGATGATCCGCCGCGGCCGGGCGAGCTTGCCGATCCGCCTGGCCACGTGCTCGCGCAGCTCGGCCTCGTCGCCCGAGCGGTCACCGGCGAGCGTCACGAACGCGACGATCGCCTGGCCGGTCTGCTCGTCGTACTCTGCGACCACCGCCGCCTCGGCGACGGCCTCATGGGCGACGATCGCCGACTCCACCTCCGCGGTGGACAGCCGGTGCCCGGACACGTTGATGACGTCGTCGATCCGCCCGATGATCCAGAAGTAGCCGTCAGCGTCGAGGCGCGCGGCGTCGCCGACGACGTAGGTCGACGGGCCGAAGCGGGAGAAGTACGTCTTGACGAACCGCTCGTCGTCCTTGTAAAGGGTGCGCAGCATGGATGGCCATGGCTTGGTGATCACCAGGATTCCGGTGCCCTCGGTGACCGGCTCGCCGTCCTCCGAGAGCAGCGCCGGGCTGATACCGGGCAGCGGCAGGGTCGCCGAACCCGGCTTGGTCGACGTCACGCCGGCCAGCGGCGAGATGAGCACGGAGCCGGTCTCGGTCTGCCACCACGTATCGACGATCGGGCAGCGACCACCGCCGATGACCACGTGGTACCACAACCATGCCTTCGGGTTGATCGGTTCCCCGACCGTGCCGAGTACCCGCAGCGAGGACAGGTCGCGCCGACCGGGATACCGCGCGCCCCACTTGATGCACGTACGGATCGCCGTCGGCGCCGTGTAGAACACGGTGACCTTGTACTCCTCGATGAGCCGCCACCAGATGTCGTAGTCGGGGTAGTCCGGCGCCCCCTCGTACATCACGCTGGTCACGCCGTTCGACAGCGGGCCGTAGACGATGTAGGAGTGCCCGGTGATCCAGCCGACGTCCGCGGAACACCAGTAGACGTCGGTGCCCGGGTCGATGTCGAAGACCGCCCGGTGAGTGTAGGTGGCACCGAGCAGGTAACCCGCGGTCGTGTGCAGGATCCCCTTCGGCTTCGCGGTCGATCCGGAGCTGTAGAGGATGAACAGGGGATGCTCCGCGGACAGCGGTTCCGGCGGGCAGTCGGGCGCCGCCGCGGCCAGCAGTTCATGGTACCAGACGTCCCGGCCCGCGGTCATCGGCGCCCCGGTACCGCCCGGCCCGGGCACGACCACAACGTGCTCCAGTGCCGGGAGGTCACCGAGCTCCGCGTCGACGGCGGCCTTCACCGGCGCCGTCCGCCCTTTGCGCCGCGCGCCGTCCACGGTGATCAGCACCTTGGCGTCGGAGACCTCCATCCGCTCCCGGACCGCGGACGGCGCGAAACCACCGAAGACCACGTTGTGGACCGCGCCGATCCGGGCGCAGGCCAGCATCGCGACGGCCACCTCGGGAATCATCGGCAGGAAGATCCCGACCACGTCGCCGGCGCGCACGCCGAGCGAACGCAGCCCGTTCGCCAGCCGCTGGGTGTCGGCGAGCAGGTCCGCATAGGTGACGGTGCGCCGCTCTCCCTCCTCCCCGTGCCAGTGGAAGGCCACCCGCTCGCCGCGCCCGGCCGCCACGTGCCGGTCCAGGCAGTTCTCCGACAGGTTCAGCGTCCCGTCCGCGAACCAGGTGTAGAAGGGCGGGTTCGAGTCGTCGAGTACCTGCGTGAACGGCGTGTGCCAGGTCAGCAGCTCCTCGGCCTTGCGAGCCCAGAACGCGTTCGGGTCCGCCTCGGCGGCGGCCCGGTCGGCGTCCATCGGCCGGCGCCGGGTGAAGGCCGCCGACGGGTCGAAACGCTCCACTGACAGCAGGCTCTCCAGGGTCGCCTCGAGATCGGCGACGTTCTCGAGACCGGTCGGGACGCTGACACCTGTGTCGGCCACGGCTCCTCCTGGGTCGGCTCGGGACGAACAGCACGGTCATACTCTGCCCCTCGGTCTACCACGAAGGCCCGTCAACTCTCAGGAGTTGCGCGGCAGGTTCCGGCGGTCGGCAGGTTCCGGGAGCGAGAGTCGGCAGGTTCCGGGAGTGGGAGGGGACCGACTGGTGGCCGACAGTTGGTAATGTCCGCTACTTCCGGTTAGGGGCTAGTGCGCCGGCTGGAACCAAGTGATCCCCGAACCCGATCGGGAGATGATTGATGAAGATCAGCTCGTGTCGGCCTATCGTGACGACCGACACCTACAGCGACACCGAAACCATCCTCAAAGCCGGCGCCGTCGACGATCTCGGCGGGCCGGGGCGGGGTGGGGAACGCCGGGGTGCCGGACGCCTCGCCGGTCGTCGAGGGGCCTGAAGCGGGAGGAATGCGGATGAGTGTGGTGCGGCTCGAGGTTGACGGCGGGATCGGCACCATCCGGTTAGACCGGCCGCCGATGAACGCGCTGGATTCCACGGTCGCCGCGGAGCTGCGGACCGCCGCGGTCGAGGCGACCCGGCGGTCGGACGTCCGCGCGGTGGTGCTCTATGGCGGGGAGAAGGTGTTCGCCGCCGGGGCCGACATCCGGCAGATGGCGCCGATGGGTTACGCCGAGGTATCCGCCTGGGTGGGCGATCTGAACTCCACCTTCGAGGTCGTGGCCCGGATCCCGAAGCCCGTGGTCGCCGCGGTGACGGGCTATGCCCTGGGCGGCGGGTTGGAGCTTGCCCTGTGCGCGGACGTGCGGGTCCTGGCCGAGGACGCCCGGGTCGGCCAGCCCGAGATCCTGCTCGGAGTGATCCCCGGTGCGGGGGGCACCCAGCGGCTGCCGCGCCTGATCGGCCCGTCCCGCGCCAAGGACCTCATCTTCAGCGGCCGGCAGGTCCGGGCGGCCGAGGCCGCGGAGATCGGCCTGGCCGACGCCGTCGTTTCCGCGGGTGAGGTGTACGTGCAGGCGAAGCGGATCGCGGGCCGGTACACGAACGGCCCGGCGATGGCGCTCGCGGCGGCGAAGCACGCGGTCGACGACGGCGCGGAGATCGCGCTGGCCGAGGCGCTGCGCCTGGAGGCGGCGCTGTTCGCCGGGCTGTTCGCCACCGAGGACCGGCGGATCGGAATGGAGTCCTTCCTCGAGAGCGGGCCCGGCAAGGCCGACTTCATCGGCCGCTGACCGGAACCCCGTGCGGTGCCTGTGGTAGGGGTCCCCGGATGGCGCCGAAGGCGCCAGGGGGCTACCGCATGGCCAGGTCGGCGATGACCGGCCGGTGGTCGCTGCCGAAGTCGCCGCCGACCTCGAAACCCGTCACCGCAAACGCGGGTGAGGCCAGCACGTGGTCGATGCGCAGCACGGGCGGCAGGATCAGGCTCTTGGAGTTCCAGGTCGGTTGCCACCCGCCGCCGACGACGTCGTGCGCGTCGCGTACCCCCGAGCTCACCAGCCGGCGGAACGGCCGGTGGTCCCGGGTGGCATTGAAGTCGCCGGCCATGACGACCGGCAGCGTGGCGTGCTCGAGTTGCGCGCGCAGCGTGTCGAGCTGGGTCCGCCACTGGTCGGTGTAGGCGCTGGTCGTCGGTGAGATCGTGTGCACCGCGTACACGACGAAGCGTCGACGCTCATCCACCTCCACGGTGGCCCGCAACGACATCGATCCGCCGACGACCGGGGCCGCGGCGTCGTGCAGCGGGAAGCGGGAGAACACGGCGGCGCCGAACGCACCCGGCTCCGGGTACACCTCGCGGTACCGGTAGCTCGCCAGCGCCCCGGACGAGGTGACCCGCGCCAGGGTGAGCGGGGAGAGCTCCACGAGGACGAGCACGTCCGGGTTCGCGGCGCGGATCTGCGTGCCCAGTCGGTCGGCGCGGTCGTTGTAGTAAAGCAGGTTTGCCGACATCACCCGCAGGCGCGCGGCACCCTGCGGGGCCTCCTCGGCGCCGCCGGGGAGAACCTCGGGCAGGGTCCAGAACAGATGGATGGCGATCAGGGCCATGGAGATGATCATCAGCAGGTTGCGGCGGAGTGCGAAGGCCACCGCCACGGTGGCGTAGGCCGGGAGGTAGAGCAGTTCGGTCCCGGCGTTGATCGCGGAGTAGGGCCAGCCCACCGCATCGTCGAGATGGGCCAACCGGCCGAGGGCGACCCCCCCGAGCCCGGCCGCTGTGACCCACGCGACGATCACGACCAGGGGGCGGACCGGGAAGGCCGGGCGCGGCCGGGGCTCCGGGGCGGCGACCGGGATGTTCTTGTGCCGGGAGATGGGGTCGATGTCCGGCACGGCGGAACCGGACTCCTGCGCGGAACTCACTGCACTAGAGTGCCCGGCTGGCAGGGCTGTCCGGGAGGCGGGTGCTCCCGGACAGCCCGTTCGGTGGTGAGACGTCGGTAACGGTGGGGCCGATGGCCGTGGCTTGCCGGCGCCGGGAGCCGTCGGCGCTGAAGTCGTCGGCGCCCGTGCGACGGCTATCGGTGACCGGTCAGGTGGCGGCTGTGGCGTCGGCGGTGGCGCCGACCAGTGGGCGCGCCCGTTCGTGCCATTCGCGGACCGCCACCGTCGGGTGCGTGTCGAGCTCACGGTCCAGCTCCCGCAGCTTCTCGGTGACCCGGGAGGACGGCAGCTGCCCGGCGACGGAGACGGCTCGGTAGCCCGCCTCCAGGGCGGCCTCCAGGTCCGGAGTCGGTCGGCGCAGGTAGGCCAGGGCGAGGTCGGCCTCGGCGTAGCTGCGGGTTCGGGCGCGCGCCGCGCCCTGCAGGCTCCGGGCCTCGAGCAGTTTCGTCTCGGCCGGTCGGGCGCGGCCCAGCAGTAACAGGCAGTGACCATGGCACTCGGCGACGCCGCCGGCGTTGTAGTGGCCGGCCCAGGACGGTCCGTCGTCCCCGTCGCTGCGCGCGATCGCCCGGTCCATCTTGTCCAGGGCCTCTATGCAACCGGCCTCGTCACGGTTGCGTGCCAGCGCCCAGGCATGCTTGTCGTGCAGCATGGCCTGCACAGCATACGAGGAGTGCCGCACCGCGCGGCCGAGGGCCGCGCGGGCCAGGGCGAGGCTCTGCCGGGGATGGCCCAGCCGGGCGGCCTGGTCGCTCATTGCGGACAGCACCCGGCCGGCGAGCATGGCGTCGTCGGCGTGCTCGGCGAGGCTGAGGGCCTGGATGTAGTAGCGCTGCGAGAGGGCCTGCCGGTTGCTGTCCTGGGCGAGCCACCCGCTGAACTGGGTCAGCTCGGCCAGCGCACTGAACAGGTAGAGGCTCGGCCGTCCCTCCCGGGCGGCCCGGGCCCGGTCGTGCAGAAAGGCGACGACCTGAGGCCGGATCTCGTCGCCGCCGAACTTCGCGTCCAGTCGGCGGAAGGTCTCGGTCATATCCCGGATCACGGTGCCGGCGGAGGCTCCCGTCGGTTCCGGCCCGACGATCCGGTCAACCACTCCGGTGAGGCTGGAGAGGACCGGATCGGCGAAGGCCGATGCGATGAAGGCCGTTCCGTCGTGTAACAGGTCGCGTCGCCGCATGTCTCGTCCCGATAGTCCGGCAAGGGTGCTGAGGGTCTCGGTGGGTGCGTTCGAGCTCGACAGCCCGAGGTCGTCGCGTTCATAGGACTCCCCGCGCCAGCCCAGATCCACCGGCCGGACCGGGTATCCCAGGGCCGCGGACATCTCGGCCGCCGCGAGTTCGGCGACCATCGGGTCACGCGGCCGCATCCCGCGACGCCAGTGACCGACGGTGGTCCTGGCCAGGCCCAGTTCGATCCGGCGTTGATGGCGGGCGCGGGCGTTCACCTGCCGGGCGAACCGGGTGTCGGATACCCCGGCCTCCCGCAGCAGGCGCGCGAACTGGGTCACGGGAGAGGGATTTTCAGACGACGTATTCGACATGTGTCCCCCGTCTAGGTAAAGGTGACTTAAATCCACAATGTCGGTGCCTTGCGCACCTCTTGGGCAGAAAGTAGCCGAGCAGTCACCTTGCAAGGAAGAGGGTGTGCATAACCCGGCCGGAATGCACGACGAGTCGGGACCGATGCCTCTAGCGGATCCCCGGATGGCCGGTAAAAGAAGGTGCGGAATATCTCAATCGGTTACGGAAAGCGGCGGATCCATTTTCTGCACATACATCTGCATGGGAGTCGAAATGAAATAACTTGCGCGTTTCGAACCCTCCACGGGCCTGTGACCTGCGATGATGCTCTCGATCACGTATTTGTTACTTCATTACGTCCCCATGGCGCGTCTGCGCGCCCCGGGGGGGGTGCGGAGGGCCGGAGAGGGGCCCGGACGGATCGTCATCGGGGGCGTCTTGTCCCGCTCTGGGGGGAAGCGGCCGTGACGATGCATCCGGCCGGGGGTATGGTTCCGCCCGGCCGGACGGACTAGTACTCCAACCC
>NZ_CDWRCK010000234.1:4533-6903 GCF_977927595.1 Frankia sp. CcWB3 | reverse complement strand
TTACTTCATTCCGTCCCCTTACGCCCCATACCGAGTGCCTTTCGGTACAGCTCCGGGACGCGGTATCGCTCGGTGCCATCGCGGGTACCAAGATCGATGCCGAGGAGGCCGACCTCCAGCCCGAGGTTCTCGACGTCCGAGTCGACCTCCAGCTCTCGCGCCGGAAACGGCGTACGTCCGATCCCCCGGAGGGCATCGAACAAGGGAACGAGCTCGGCAAACTCGTCCTGCAGGGAGTCGATTTCCTGTTCACTGATGTCATCCAGCGACTCCACGAGCGCCCGGGGACGTATCAGGCTGCGCTCGTAGTAGGGCGGTGCCAGCGACAGTCGCCGCTCTCGGTCAGCGGCGAGGTGGAAAAGCCGGACAAGCGAGCGTGGCGAGTGGTTTCCATTGCTGTCCGAAAGGGGACGTAATGAAGTAACAAATACGTGATCGAGAGCATCATCGCAGGTCACAGGCCTGTGGAGGGTTCGAAACGCGCAAGTTATTTCATTTCGACTCCAAAGTCGGCGCCATACCCAGTTGTACGTGAAAGCGGTCTTGCCGCCGGAGATCCGCTCACCAACCAGCACGCGCCACGCATTGAGCACCTGCGGCTGCGGCCACCTCTCGACCAGCTCCGGCAAAAAGCGCTGCAGCCCGGGTTCCGGCGCCCTCTCACGAACGAGATCAGCGACGGCCGGCGCCCGGAGCGCCTGCTTGACGACCACCTTGAGATAATCGGTCTGGTTTGCCCAGGACAACGTCACGTCGCGACCGAAGAAATGTGACTTGTTCGGTAGCTGAACGGTTCGCCAGATGTCCTCCCTGAGCATGATCTTCATCCGAAGATTCACCAGCTCGTCACCGCGCTCGGACAACAGGGACAGCAGTCCCCCCACACTTTCCCGCCGTCGAGTGAGGTCGGCAGGAGTGAGACCGAACCCAGTGTCAAGACCGTCGAAAAGAAGAAATGTGCCCCGGGCAACATCCGCGTCGAGGTCCCGAATCCACTGCCAGCCGACGAGTCCAGCGTCTTCGATGGAAAGCATTTTGCGTACATCTTGGACGAGGTTAAGTTCGTTGTACTGCGACTCGTCCTTGGAGTCACAGGTGAGTCCACCGAACGCGGGCACCGGCCGACGAGGGCGCCCACTGGTCAGCTGGATCACGACCCCGATAAGCAACATCCACGCCGTGCGCCAGTCGTCTCCCCGGTCCGCCAAGACCTCGCCGATGGCTCGGTATGTCCCGCTGGACGGCATCCAGGGTCTTCTCATCGGCAGCCGCGGAGGGCTGGTCACCACGATGTTCCCGTCCGCGGCGAGGCTGCGGAACAGGGTGGTCTTCCCCGTGCCCTTCCGGCCAAGTATCAGGGGCACGTCGTCCCGGGCGGCCCGGCCGACAACTTCTGTGCGTAGGAAGGTCTCCTGGAACTCGTCGTCGGACTGAGCCTCCGCGGTGCCCGTCGAGAAGTGGATCTCAGCCAGGGCACCGGCTTTTGAACCGGGCGGCGGGATGGCCATGGCGGCTGCGCCGTCCCGCTCGGCTGCCGCCGACTGCGGAACGAACCCTGCGATCCACTCCCCGACGGGCGAATAAGCATCGATGCCGGTCTCGGGAACTACGGAATCAGATCCCGCGATGTCCTCGCTGTAACCGAGGACGTGGACAAGCTCGTCAACCTCCGGGAACGCTGGATCCCCGCCTTCGACCACCGCCGGCGAGAGCCATTCCAAGATCCAGCCTGCCGCCCGGTCCTCGTATCGCCGACGAGTCTCCGGAGCGCCCGCGCCCGGAACCGGGCTCACCAGAAAACGGGGCTCAGGAGTGTAGGCCCGCTCGGATCTGGCCGCCAGAAGCGCCCGCGTCAGCGCCCGCGTTCCCACCCGTGCCTGCAGATGCGGGAAGAATGTTACGACAGCTATGTCGACCAGATCGAAGAGAAGAGGTGCCGACAGCGGACTGATCCCGGTCCTTGAATCTATGAGAACAATCTGCGGCGAGATATGGAGGTCACGGACGGCGCCGATGAGCGCGCGGAGTGGATTATTTTCCTCACGGTACCATGCCGCTGGGTCGAGCTGAGCGAGCTGGCGCGCATAATTGGCATCCGGATATCCGGCGGGCAGAAGATAGAGTTCCCGTTCGGGATGAGCACGCAGCAGATGGGCGGTGACATCAGGCATTTCGCCGGCTATGTCCGCCTCCAGTAGAAGCGGAACAACACCCTTTCCTGGCATGACTTCGCGCTCCACGTCGAAGAGTGCGGCAAGACCAGGCGCCTCAAGATCCATATCGAGGCAGAGCATTCGGTGTTCACGGGCTAGCAACAGAGCAGTGTAGGCGAGCGATGTCGATCTTCCGACACCCCCTCTGGAGTCGAAA
>NZ_CDWRCK010000234.1:0-4167 GCF_977927595.1 Frankia sp. CcWB3 | reverse complement strand
ACTTCATTACGTCCCCTCTGAGGGAGTAGAAGGTGGCGATGACCGGCTCGGAAAGGAAGTCGTCCGATCGTGAGGGAAGCCGGACCTCGATCGGCTCGCGCTGACCGCGCGCCAACGAGTCGGGCCACAGCGGGAGTTCCGGTGACGTAGATAGAAGATCTTCCTCGGATGCAGATGCTGCTGCCTCGTCGGGGGTGAGCAGGCTCATGAACGCTATGTCCGCGTCAGGCAGGACGGCCGCGAGTGCGATTTCACGCCGTTCAGGCTGGGAGCGCCCGCTGAAGATCTGCGTGACGACGCGGATCCGATAGCCCCGGAATGGATCCGGCTTTACCGTCACCACTGCCTGTTCGTCGCGCGTGCGGATGCGTGCCAGAACAGCCACCCGCACACGGTCCGCTGTCTCCTGATGCATACTCGGCATGCCGTCACCTCCTTGACCTCGCTCTTCCCGCTGCCACGTCGAAGTGGCCGGCCCAAGACAGGTACCTCAGATACGATCAGAGTAATCGGTTGAGCCGGCGCCCGAGGTACGCGGCGAGCCGCCGGGCCCGCGCAAGCTCCGTGACATAGTCGATACCGGGCCGAAGAACCAGTTCGTATCGCATCTCGACCGAGCGCGCATCGACGTAAGCACAAAGATCCATCGGAAGATCTCCTCGCCGGATTCCGCAGTCGTCGAGTAGCGGTACGAGGACGTGGGTTCGTCTGACGATTTTACCATGAGCCGTGGCAAGCGCCTTCGCGTACGCCTCGACGACATAACCCACGAAGTACAGCGCAGCCAGCTGGCGCGACTGTGCGTGTAACACGGCGGCATCGGCGCCACGCTCGGAAGCCACCGCGGCCCAGTACTCGACCTGTTCGCGCCACGCTGGTTTCAGCTTGCCTCCTCCCGGCCCCAGCAAAACCCCGACATCCCCCAAAAGTGTAGCCAGACGGTAGCGGGCCGAAACCATCGGCTCCGGCCCGCTACCGAGAAGTTGGCCCACCGGGACAGCACGAGTCTTCTGTCTTCTGAACGGGGCCCGGGGCCAGCCGCGCGGCTCAGACCTGGCGGCGACGCTCCACCGCGTCGAGGATCTCCGCGACGGCCTCGTCCACCGGCACGCCGTTGCGCTGCGCCCCGTCCCGGAAACGGAACGACACCGCACCCTGAGCGACATCGGAATCTCCGGCCAGCAGCATGAACGGCACCTTTTGCTTCTGCGCCGTACGGATCTTCTTCTGCATCCGGTCGTCGGAGGAGTCGACCTCCACCCGGAGGCCGTGCGCGGCGAGCCGCCGGGCGACCTCGCCCAGGTACGGCACGTGCTCGTCGGTGATCGGGATGCCGACCACCTGCACCGGCGCGAGCCACGGCGGCAGCGCCCCGGCGTAGTGCTCCAACAGGATGGCGAAGAACCGCTCGATGGTGCCGAACAACGCCCGATGGATCATGAACGGACGCTGCCGGGTCCCGTCCGCAGCCTGGTACTCCAGGTCGAAGCGCCGCGGCAGCTGGAAGTCCACCTGGATGGTGGACAGCTGCCAGGTCCGGCCGATGGCGTCGCGGGCCTGCACGGAGATCTTCGGCCCGTAGAAGGCACCGCCGCCCGGGTCCATCACCAGTTCCAGGTCCTGCTTCTGCGCGGCCTCCCGCAGCAGTTCGGTGGCCTGCGCCCACTCCTCGTCGGTGCCGACGGCCTTGCCCTCCGGCCGGGTCGACAGCTCCAGGTAGAAGTCGGTCAGCCCGAAGTCGCGCAGCAACCCGAGCACGAACGTCAGCACGCTGTCGAGCTCGGCGGGTAGCTGCTCGCGGGCGCAGAACAGGTGCGCGTCGTCCTGGGTGAGCCCGCGCACCCGGGTCAGGCCATGGACCACTCCGGACTTCTCGTAACGGTAGACCGTGCCGAACTCGAACAGCCGCAGCGGCAGCTCCCGGTACGACCGGCCCCGCGACCGGAAGATCAGGATATGCATCGGGCAGTTCATCGGCTTGAGGTAGTAGTCGGTGCCGCCGTCGAGCTGCATGGGCGGGTACATGCCCTCGGCGAACCAGTCCAGGTGCCCGGAGATCTGGTAGAGCTCCGACTTGGTGATGTGCGGGGTGTTGACGAACGAGTACCCGGCCTCGATGTGCCGGCGCCGCGAGTAGTCCTCCATCGCGGTGCGGATCGCGCCGCCCCTGGGGTGGAAGACCGCCAGCCCCGGGCCGATCTCGGTCGGGAACGAGAACAGGTCAAGCTCCGCGCCGAGCTTGCGGTGATCGCGTTTCTCGGCCTCGGCCAGCCTGGTCTGGTAGGCCTTGAGCGCGTCGCGCGACTCCCACGCAGTGCCGTAGATGCGCTGCAGCTGCGGGTTCTTCTCGCTCCCCCGCCAGTAGGCCGCGGCGGAGCGCAGGATCGCGAAGGCCGGGATGGCCCGGGTGGTGGGCACATGCGGCCCGCGGCAGAGGTCCTTCCAGCACAGCTCGCCGGTCTTCGCGTCGAGGTTGTCGTAGATGGTCAGCTCGCCCGCCCCGACCTCGACACTCGCCTCGGCGTCGTCGGCCGCCGCGTCACTCGACTTCAGCCCGATCAACTCAATCTTGTACGGCTCGTCGGCGAGCTCCGCGCGGGCCTCGGGCTCGGTGACGACCCGCCGGGAGAATCGCTGGCCGGCCTTGATGATCGCCTGCGCCTTCTTCTCGATGGCCCTGAGGTCGTCCGGGGTGAACGGGGACTCGACGTCGAAGTCGTAGTAGAAACCGTTGTCGATGGGCGGCCCGATGCCCAGGCGCGCCTTCGGGAAGAGTTCCTGGACCGCCTGGGCGACGACGTGCGCGGCGGAATGCCGGACGATCGCCCGCCCGGCCGGCGAGTCAATCATGATCGGCTCGACGACGGCCCCGTCGGCGAGAACATGAGCGAGATCATGTTGCTGGCCGTCAACCAGAGCCGCGATCACGTTCCGGTCGTCGGCGAACAGCTCGGCGGCCGTCGTCCCGGTCGGCACCACCCGCGGATCGCTGCGCTGGGCGTGCTGAACGGTAAGGCGGACGTCGGACACCGAATCTCTCCTGTTGCGCTGGGAACACGGGTGCGGGGATCGCACCGCCGGTGCGTCGCCGGCCGGCAGGCGGCCCCACGGCGGGCCTTCCTGGCCCGTTCGCGATGCTACTCGCGGACGCATGGTGCCCCCGGCGAGCGGGGTACGGCGAGCGAGGTACTCAGTGTGACGGGTGCGGCTCAGTGTGACGGGTGCGGCGCGGGCGGCTCCGCCGTCGGCCGCGCACCCTCCCGGCAGCGGATGCCACCGAGGATGGTGTCGACGATCTTCGCGATCCGCGTTCCGCTCACCTCGCAGTCACCACTCATGTACTGCCGATAGGCGACCGGACCGACCAGCATGTCGACGACGAGGTCGACGTCGACGTCCGCGGCGAGTTCCCCCGATTCGATGCCGCGCCGGAGCATGGCGGCCGCCTTCTCCCGCGACGGCTCGATCACCTTCTGCGAGTAGGTGGCGAACAACTCCGGGTGCGTGCTCCGCTCGGCGACGAGCTTCGGCATGATCCGCCCGGACAACGACTGGAGGTTGTGCCGGCGCAGCGCATTCAGCCAGGCCACCAGGTCGTCGCGCAGGGAGCCGGTCTCGACCGCGTCGAGACTGTCGGCCAGGGTGTCCAACGCGTCCCCGATCAGGGCATCCTTCGTTGGCCATCGGCGATAGACCGTCGCCTTGCCGACCCCGGCGCTGGTCGCCACCGCCTCCATCGACAGGCTCGCGAAGCCGACCGTCGCGAGCTCGTGCAGCGCGGCATCGATGATCGCCTCATCGCAGCGGGTGTCCCTCGGACGACCGGGAGCGCGGGAGACGCGGACCCCGGAGGGCACCCGGTCGGACGGCCGCCGAGGATGCGGAGTGCGCACGTCCCGGGTGGCCATCAGGCGGGACACCGGCCTGATCCCCCGCACGCTCCGTCGCCGCCGTGCCGATGCATCCGCATGGAAAGGCCACCCGCCACCTTGATCGCGCCGCACGTTCCCGCCGGACTTCAAGATCAGCATACGTCCCAGCCGGCCAAGACGCATCCGTTTGCCAGGGCAGCGGCGTGGCGTGCGTCGCGTTCCACGCCGATCGGGCCATGGTCCACCGCGAAACCACCACCCGAACGCCCCAGCCCGAACAGCCACCTAGGGCCTG
>NZ_CDWRCK010000233.1:0-6539 GCF_977927595.1 Frankia sp. CcWB3 | reverse complement strand
GAGCGGGGAGTGCTCGGCGTCACCGGTCGGGGCATGTTGCCGCAGCTTCTCGGCAGCTGGCTCGTCATCCAGGCCGCTGTCCTGCACAGCCCTCGCGATCTCCGGATTTGCCTGCTGATCGGCTCCACAGGCTTCGTCGATGCCTGGCGATGGATCCGCTGGCTGCCGCACTGTCGGCCGTTGGTACAGGAGAAGACCATTTTCGTTGGAGCCGACGAGGTCAGCCGCTCCCGCCGGATCGCCGAACTGACATCCTTGATCGAGAGTCGCTGCGCCCATCCGCCCGAGGCGCCCAGATCCGACCCCGACATCCTGGTCGTGCTGGACGGGGCCCGGATACTGCGCTCCGTTCCCGGAATGACGACCGTGCTACGCGACGGACCGGCGGTCGGCATCCACGTCATCTGCTTGGAAGCCGACGTCCGGGACCTTCCGCCCGAATGCCGAGCCGTTGTCGAACAGGACGGCGACGAGTTGTTGATGCGGCAGGACCGGTCAGCCGTGATCAGACACGTCTGCCCAGACCTCATCGGTCTCACCGGCCGGCCCGGTCTCACCGACCATGCCGGAGCACCGACCGTCGATGCCGCGGGACTGGCCTCCGCGGCCGACTGGTGTGAGTCGGTCGCCAGAGCCCTGGCGCCGCTGCGCGACGCCGGTGACGACGACTCCGAGAGCCTTCCCTCCGCCGTCCGACTCCTGGACATCCTCGGCGCCGACCCACCCACGCCGAAGGTGATCCAAGATTTCTGGTCATCGGTGCCGCAGCCGCCCCGGGGCACGGCGAGCAGGGCGGTACCAGCCGGGATCGGTGAGGGTGGGAGGTTCACGATCGATCTCTCTCGCGACGGGCCACACGGGCTGGTCGCTGGCACGACCGGGGCGGGAAAGTCCGAACTGCTGCAGACGATCATTGCTGCGCACGCCGTAATGTACCGCCCGAACGAAATGATCTTCGTGCTGGTCGACTACAAGGGAGGCAGCGCGTTCGCCGAGTGCGCCGCTCTTCCCCACACCGTCGGTATGGTCACCGACCTCGATCCGCACCTGGTCCGACGCGCGCTGAGCTCGCTCACCGCCGAGCTTCGCAGACGGGAACGGATGTTGGCCGCGGCCGGAGCGAAGGACCTCGACGCCTTTCGACGTCTGCTCCCTCATCCCATCGGGCGTCCGACGATTCCCCGCCTGCTTCTGGTCGTCGACGAATTCGCCACGCTAGCCCGCGAACTACCCGAATTCGTCGCCGGATTGGTCAACCTGGCCCAACGCGGACGGTCGCTCGGGATCCATCTCCTGCTGGCCACCCAACGCCCCGCGGGGGTGGTGTCACCGGAGATCCGGGCGAATACGAACCTGCGCATCGCGTTGCGGGTCACCGATGCGGCGGAGAGCGAGGACGTCGTCGGCTGCCCGGACGCTGCTCTGATCAGTCCGGCCACCCCCGGTCGGGCGGTGGTACGCACCGGCCCGGGCATCACGACAGCCGTTCAGACCGGGTGGATCGGTGGACCGGATCCGGTCACCAGACCAGGCGGAGACGGCTCGTCCGGCATCCCTGCGCCCAGGGTCACCCCGCTACCGTGGCCGGAACCGGGTGACGCTCCACGTCGGGATGCCGACACGTCCCAGGCGGTGCCGGCGCCATCGTACGGACCGCCGTCGGAAGACGTGTCCCTGGCAGAGCCGCGCACCGACCTGGCTGCTCTGGTCTCGGCAGTACGGGAGGCCTCGGCGAGGCTCGGGATCCCTCCGATACCCAGTCCGTGGCTTCCCCCGCTCCCTGAGCGGATTACCCTCGACGCCCTCGTCGGGGCGGCCGCCGGCCGCACCGACCCGAGCGACCACACCAGCCCGAGCGACCACACCATCGCCGCGGATGGCGACGGTCACCATCCGGCGGACTCCAGCGGACGCCCTGGGCTCCACGCGGACGGTCTCGTTCGGCTCCCTCCCGTTGCCATTGGGCTGTCCGATCACTGTGACCGTCAGCTTCAGCTGCCCTTCACGATCGATCTGGAACACGGCGGCCACCTCATGATCGTCGGCTCGCCACGAACCGGGCGCTCGACCGTGTTGCGCACCGCTGCCGGCGCCCTCGCCACCGCCCTGCCCGTCGGCGAGCTCCATCTCTACGGACTGGACTGCGGCGGCAACGCCCTGGCACCCCTCGCGGACCTGCCGCACTCCGGTGCCGTGGTGAGCCGGGACGATCCCGAGCGGGTCACGAGGCTCCTCGCCCGTCTGGCCAACGAGATCAGCGAGCGGCAGACGATCCTCTCTCGGAAAGGCTTCATGGATCTTGCCGAGGCCCGACGGTCGTGGCGGCCGTCTCCCGGCGATGCGGGCGACGCCATGCGCCCATCGCCGTACCTGGTGCTGCTCGTCGACAGGTTCGAAGGATTTCTGGCCGCCTTTGAGGACGTCGACGGAGGGATACTCGTCGACCAGCTTCTGCGGCTGTTGCGCGAAGGTCAGGCGGTGGGCCTACGAGTGATCATCACTACCGATCGACGAGGGTTGATCGGGCGGCTGGCGTCGCTCGTCGACGAACGACTACTCCTGCGGATGGCCGACCCTTCCGACTACGCGCTCGCTGGCCTGTCCCCCTTCGACATGCCCGGGACGCTGTCCGCCGGACGTGGGGTCGCGGTCGGAGGCCGGTTCCCCAGTCCCGTGGAGACACAGATCGCGCTGCTCGACGCGGACCCCACAGGCCAGGCTCAGGTTGCGGCACTGCGGGCGGTGGGCTCTCGGGCGATGTCCCAGGCGGGCCGATCTGTGGAGGTGTCGCGAAGGCCGCCGGAGCGCTTCGATCGTCGTCCCTTCCGGATCGACGCGCTGCCCTCCCTCGTCACATCCGAGCAGATGGAACGCGCGCCCGGGCGGTCGCGGAGATCCGCGGCGGCGGCCATGCGTCCAGAAAATCGATCTTCGCTGCACGTGCCGATCGGAATCGGAGGGGACGAGCTGGAGATCGTCGAGGTGGATCTGGATACCGACGGTCCCGGTTTCATGATCAGTGGCCCGCCACGGTCCGGGCGCAGTTGCGTTCTACTCACGCTGGCGTTGTCACTCCTCACCGATGGTGCCCGAATCGTCGCGTTGACGCCGCGTCCGTCTCCCCTTCGTTCCCTCGCCCACCGACCCGACGTCGTAGCCATCCTGGACGGGACCATGAACCTCGTGGAGGAGGCGGGAAGCGACGGCACCTGCCGTCGCGGCGGCCGCGGGCGGGGGGAGTCAGCCGTCACGCCGGAGACCCGTCGGACCGACACCATCCGGTCGCTGACCGACCTGCCAACCGGCCTGTCAGGGGACGAACCTCTGGTCGTCCTCGTCGACGACGCCGAGTTGGTCGGTGAACGGGCCGCGGCCGAGCTGGCGGCCTTCTGGCAGGCCGCACGCGACGGCGGCGGCGGCGTGTTGATCGTCGCCGGTACGACCGAGGAGCTGCTGGGCCAGTACCGCGGATTCCTCGTCGACGTCCGCCGCGGTGGGTACGGGCTGCTCCTGGCCCCGGGGCGGCCGAGCGACGGCGAACTGCTCGGAGTCCGGCTGTCCCGCACGATCGGCGGCCCCGCGCCTCCAGGCCGCGGGGTGCTGGTGCGCCGCGGAGCCGTCCTTCCCGTCCAGGTCGCCTGTCCCCCGACATCCGACCTGCTCGCGTCCCCCTCTGCTCGAGTCCCGAGAGGAACAATGCCGTGCGAACCGTGACCACACCGGCGGCCCAACAGGCGGCCGGGCGGATGAGCCGACAGCTACCCGATCTGCAGGCAACCACGACAAATCTGATCAATCATGGCAACACGTTGGCGGACCCGCGAAACTGGGATGGCCCGAAGGCGCAGGTTTTTCGTGCTCAGGTCTGGCCGGAGGTGCAGAGCGCGCTGACCGACCCGCGGACGAACCTCGCCGAGCTCGCCCGCGGCATCACCAAGATCAACCGTCGAACCGCTGCGGCCGGAAGCTGACGGACCACCCCCGGGACCGCCCCTCCCGGGACCACTGTCCGCCGCGCCGGTCGCTCTCTTCCATCTCTTCCATGCCATCGAGGCGCTTTGCCGCCGAGACGGCCGTCCAGATCCCCGCCACCGGAGCACACTATGACCCAGCCGTCCGATGTCACCGTCCGTAGCACGCCACAAGCCGTGACCGCTATCGCCGATCTCACCACGATCATCAACGGCCCGCTGCTCACCCATTTCGACGAGCTCCGCGCCGCGGCGAAGGTACTGATCGACCCGGAGAACTGGGACGGTCGTAACGCGGTCGATTTCCGGACCACCGTCTGGCCGGGATACGACCGGACCCTCACCGAACTGCACACCCAGCTGGATCAGCTACGTGCGCGGCTCGCCGAGATTCAGAACGAGATCCAGAGTGCCGGATGACCGGGCCAGTCCGGGGTCGGTCCGGCCTCGGTGTGGCCAGCGCCGGTGTTCCGCGGATGCGGGAATGGACAAGGTAGTCGATCGAAGGTAGGCCTGCCCTGGTACGCCGCGACACTGGACACTTTTGGAGGTAACTCAACGTAAGAATAAATTTGAACATTTAGTACTAGAATGGCATTAGATGCCCACCTTGGGTAATAAACTGTAGATCTTTCATCTCGAAATTTCCTCTACGCGACCGCACTGGTACGATTACAACGAGTTTGTCCCTCTGTCGCCGTCCAGGCACAGCAGCGCGAGGAGGCCGGGTGCTCACTGCACGGGATCGGCGTGCGGACATCCAGGCAGTTCGGCGCCGCTCCCACGAGTTCCCTCGGCTCGCCCCGGTCCAGAGCCTGGAGCGCCGGCATCCACGGCGGAGACATGCCGTCGACCGGATCCAGGTAATGGTCACAAGAAGGTCAGGGAACTGCTGCTTCGCCCTGGAAACCGGTCTCCAGCGACCTAGCATGAGCGCCACGCAACCGGGCATGAGGCCGTGCCCGGCGTGCCCATGCGCCCGACCCTGCGCCTGATCGGGGAGGTTCATGTCCACGCCGCTCCCGCCACCATCGACACCACTTCGATCCGCGCGGCCGTCCTCGCCGCCGGCATCGATGGCGTCCGCCTCGCCGGCGGCGGCACCGCGGTCACGACGGCGGCTTCCGCATGCTGGCAACCCTCCCCATCGGATGGTCGATGACAGGCCCGGGAGTGTGCCGGCCCGCCAGCCGGTGCCGGTGGTCTCCGCGGAGCTGCGGTCTCGGGAACGGCTGCGCGCCGCCGGGGCCATCGCTGCGATCGCCGGTGTCGTCCTCGGCGTCCCGGTCGTACTGATCCTGGTACTGGGTCCACCGCTCCAGAGCGGGGACGGGGCCGGCGCGGTCGTCCGAGCCATCCTGTCCCTGCTCTTCTGGGCCGCCTGGCTGCACTTCACCGCCTGTCTTGTCGCGGAATGCCGGGCCGAGCTGCGCGGTACCGGCCTCGCCCCGCGGATACCGCTGGGCGGCGCCCCCCAGAACCTCGCCCGCCGTCTCGTCGCCACATCCGTGTTGTTCTCCGGGACGACGATTCTGGTCGCCCCGATGACATACGCCCGGGCCCCCGCCGTTCCGCCTGCGCCCGGCCGGATGGGGACGGCGATGCCGGTATCGACGACCTCGGCGGCCCTGGTCGCTCCGCGGCCGGCTCCGGACGACAGGGCGCCCGCGCTCACGAGGGGTGATCGGGCTCCGGTGGCCACGACAACGGATCCCGGCGCCAGCACACCGACCCGGCGGACCTGGCCGTCACGGTCGGAACCGGGGACCGGGCCGGCTGGCCCGGCTGGCCGCATGACACCGCGCGTCTGCCACGCCGAGTTGATCAGTCCGATCGCGGACCCGCACGGCCGGCTCGCGTCCAACGGGCGCGTGATGAAGCTCTACGAGGTGCGACCTGCCGAGGGGCGCCACCACGACACCCTCTGGGGCATCGCGGAGCGATTCCTCGGTGATGGTCTACGGTATCGGGAGATCTTCGACCTCAACGAGGGTCGCGCCCAGCCGGACGGCCGCACGCTGTCCAAGCCATCGCTCATCCATGCCGGCTGGCTGCTGCTGCCCGCCGACGCGCAGGGCGAGGGCCTGCAGGTACTGCATGTGCCGGACTCCGTCCCGGGATGGCCTGCCACCGAAACAGGTACCGCGCCCCCCGCCCCCGGCGGCTACGACCTCGCTGACCTCGACAACCACGGACCCGGCAACCCCGGCCTCGATGATCCAGAACCCAGCTATCCCGATTTCGAAGACCCCGAGCCGGGGGACGGCGACGGTCGTCTCGGCACCTCTCGTGCGCTGGCGGTCCTGGATGACGCGGCCGCGGTCGTCTCGGCGCAGCACACCGCGGTGGTCACCGGTGGCCCCGCTACACCCGGCCTTCTCGCGTCCGACTCCTTCGGACCGTCCTCTCAGGGTCTGCTGGGGATAGCAGCCGCCAGCCTGCTCGCCGCCGGAGTCATGGTGGCGTTGTCCACACGCCGGTCGGGGCCGGCGAGCCCCCCAGAGGACGAGACAGAGCGCGCGCTGCTCCTAGGGCCTGTTTGGGAAGTTTATCGGGGCAGCCATTTGT
>NZ_CDWRCK010000232.1:0-6579 GCF_977927595.1 Frankia sp. CcWB3 | reverse complement strand
ATCTCGGGGTGGAGATCGAGACCTCGCAGGAGGTGTCCGCCGCGGCGGCCCGGCTGCGGGAGGCGGGGCTGGTGACGGCGGTGGAGGAGAACACCGCCTGCTGCTACGCGCTGCAGGACAAGGTGTGGGTGGATGATCCGGACGGTGCGCCGTGGGAGATCTACACGGTGCTCGCCGACATCGCCGAGGGCGCGGGCCCGCAGCTGCGCGCCGTGGAACCGGGGGCCGGGGGCGGTCCCGGGTCGGCGTGTGACTGTGGGCCGGTGTGCGCTCCCACGGTGTGACGACGGTGACAGGTGAACCGGTAGCGGTGAACCGAACCGGTATGGTGTGACGGCGGCGGCTTCCGGTCACCGCGCGGCGGTGGGGCCCGCCGGACCCGAACCGCGGCAGTGCACCGCCAACGGTCCCTACCGTGACAAGTCATGCTTGGCTGGCCCGGCTGTCGCGCAGGTAGGGAGCGGGCGTGGACGACGCCGAGCAAACGGTCGGTGCACCGACCGATCCCGATGGCACCAGCCCCGATGGCACCGACCCTGATGGTGATGGGCCTGTCCCGGTCCCGCTGCTGGCGGTGATATCGGCTGGTGGGGCGGTGGGGGCATGTGCCCGCTACGGGGCGTCGCTGGTGTGGCCGACGATGCCGGGCACGTTCCCATGGACCACCTGGGCGGTGAACACGGCCGGTTGCGCGGCGATCGGTGTGCTGATGGTGCTGATCACCGACGTGCGGACGGTGCATCCGCTGGTCCGCCCGTTCCTGGGCACCGGGGTGCTGGGCGGGTTCACCACCTTCTCCACGTATGCGCTCGACGCGCAGCGGCTGGTGGACGGCGGGCGGGCCGGGCTGGCACTGGCCTACCTGGCGCTGAGCGTCCTCGTCGCGCTGGGCGCGGTGTGGGCGGCGGCGACGGCGATGCGATGGTTCGTGGCGACGACGCGACGGGTCGCGGGAAGGCGGGCGTGATGAGGTTGAGCGGCCGGGCGTTGCGGCTGATGGTGTTCGTCGGGGAGAGCGACGTGTGGCATCACCGACCGCTGGCCAGCGAGATCGTGCACCGGGCGCACCGCGCCGGGCTGGCCGGGGCGAGTATGTTCCGGGGCGTGGAGGGGTTCGGCGCCTCCTCGATCGTGCACACCGCCCGGCTGCTGTCGCTGAGCGAGGACCTGCCGGTGGCGGTGGTCATCGTCGATGACGAGCAACGGGTACGGGCCTTCCTCCCGCAGCTCGATGAACTCGTCACCGAGGGGCTGGTCATCCTCGACGAGGTCGAAGTGATCCGCTACGTCGGCCGGGAGGCGAGTTGGTGAACTGGCTGCTGGTGATCGCCGGGGCCGCGGCCGGCGCGCCGCTGCGCTATCTGACCGACCGGGCGGTGCAGGCCCGGCACGGCACGGTCTTTCCCTGGGGCACGTTCACCGTCAACGTCACGGCCAGTCTGCTCCTCGGCCTGGTCGCCGGCGCCGCGGGCGCGGGCGCGGCGCCGGCGTGGGTGGCCTCGGAGCAGGTGGCCTCGGAGCAGGTGGTGTCGGAGCAGGTGGTGTCGGAGCAGGTGGTGTCGCTGGTGGGGACCGGGCTGTGCGGGGCGTTGAGCACCTACTCGACGTTCTCCTACGAAACGCTGCGGCTGGCCGAGGACGGCGCCCGGCTGCTGGCCGCGGCCAACGTCGCCGGCAGTGTGCTCGCCGCGTTCGGCGCCGCCGCTCTCGGCGCGGCCCTGGCGCGGGCGGTGTGGGGGTGATCCGACCGGCGCACGGCACGAGCACAGCGCCCGCCGCCGCGGTCAGGCTACGGCCGTGGCGGTTTGTCCTGGTCTTCGGCGTGGTGCGGAAGGTTCGGGCTGCGGCGGGCATGCCCGGGGTTCCCGCTGAGATGACGGCGGGGAAGGACCGGCCTGCTCAGAAGGTGGTGCGAGATGCCTGATCTGGGATTTCCCCGGCTTCCGCCACGGCGGCCCGTTCCCCCGCAGCGGTTGGAACAACGTCGGGTGCTGCTTGAACGTCACGTCGTCGCTTCGCTGAGAACCTCTCGGAAGCCGTGGTGGCGCAGGAGGCGGGCGATGATCCCGGGTGCGGTGGTGGCCGTTGCGTGTCTTGCCGCGGCTAGCTGGGGGCTACGACCCAGCGGCCTGGCGGAACGGGCGACAGTGGTCGGATGCTACTCGGCTGTCAATCTCCGGAGCGACACCGCCGCGGTCGCGGCGGACCGTTGCCACCCCCGCCCGGAGATCATCACTGTTCTCCGGGGCAAGCTGGATGCCTACGGTCTGCATTCCTGGTCGATCGATGACAGCGGATTCGATCAGCCATGGGCGCAGGGTCGGCCCTGCGCCAGCCTCGCCTTCGACCACGACCGGTCGATCGTGCGTATCGTGCCGTTTCCCACGCAATGATGCTCACGTACGAGTGGAGTCCACGGATGTGGTGGCTGCCTGGACATGATCGCCTCTTACCTCACCGCGGAGCGGGACCTGGGCAGCTGGCTGAGCAGCTCCCGCTGATCTTCACCGACCCACGCCACGTGGCCGTCCGGCCGCAGCAGCGCCGCCGGCAACGATCACGTCAATACGGACAGGCGGAGGGCCAGGTGTGGAGTTCTCGATCAGCCGGGCAGGTCGTAGGCGTGGCCCGGTGAGCGGCCCGCCGCTCGTGCGGGCCCTGCGGCTTCCGGACGGCTGCCGGGTACGCGGCCGCGGTCTGCGCCGCCCGCTACCGGAGGGACCGGTGCCTGACTTCGGCCTCTACCTGGGAACCAGCCGTCTTCGCCGCCGCCACGACGGGGAGCTGGGCTGGCCGCGCACGTGGATCGACTGGCCCGACTTCCTCCTGCCCCGTGACCAGGACCAGGCCGCCCGGCGCATCCGGGCGCTGCACGAGCAGGCACGGGCCGGCGCGGCGGTCGAAGTCGCCTGCGGGGGGCGGCGTCGGCCGCACCGGCACCGTCCTTGCCTGCCTCGCCGTTCTGGCCGGACTGAACCCACCGGACGCTGTCGCCTGGACCCGGGAACACCATCACCACCGGGCCGTCGAGACCCCCTGGCAGCGCCGTTGGGTGGCCCGGTTCCCGAACCGTTGACCGCGGGCTCGCCTGGCCTGGAAGACGCTCCAGGGTGCCGCCCGCCACTCGTACGCCGAGGGGGTTTGGCGCTGTGGCTGCAGCGTTGTACGGCTCCTATGGCAGGGGTGCTGTCCCACCGGGGCGGCGCGCTTCCTCCTCATCGAGTTCTTCGCGCCTTGGTTCCCTGGGCGCGGGTTCGGGCGACTGACGGGTGGTGGCGTAGAGGCGGCGGACGACGTCCTCGATGTCGGGTTCCTCGACGGTGAAGTCGAGGACCTCGGCCGTCGCGGTGACCGCGGCGAGGACCCGGGCGGCGGTAGTGGTCTCGGCGTTGAAAGCGAGGCGCTGGCGCAGGCCGTGGGCCTCGCTGGCCAGGTGGCGGACGGCGGGTAGGCCCGTCAGGTCCCCGGTGGGCCCGGCGAGGTCAACGACCAGCACCCGGTCGGCGCCGGCGGCCCCCGCGAGACCGGCCAGGTCGCCGTCGTAGGCGAGGCGGCCGTGGTCGATGACGAGGACCCGGTCGCAGAGCCGCTCGATGTCGCCCATGTCGTGGGTGGTCAGCAGCAGTGTGGTGCCGTGGGCCGCTCGCTCGGCGACGAGGAACTCCCGCAGCCGCTGCTTGGACAGGACGTCGAGGCCGATGGTGGGCTCGTCGAGGATCATCAGCCGGGGGGAGTGGAGCAGCGCGGCGGCGATCTCGGCACGCATCCGCTGGCCCAGGGAGAGCTGGCGGACCGGGGTGGCGAGGAAGTCTGCCATCTCGAGCCGCTCGACCAGCTCGTCGGTGCGCGTGCGCTCGGTGGCGGCGGGCAGGGTGTGGATAGCGGCCAGGATCCGGAACGACTCCCGCACGGGAAGGTCCCACCACAGCTGGGATCGCTGACCGAACACCACTCCGACCTGGCGGGCCAGCCGGCGCCGGTCCTTCACCGGGCTCAGCCCGCAGGTGCGCACAGTGCCGCGGGTCGGCACGAGGATGCCGGCCAGCATCTTGATCGTGGTGGACTTGCCGGCGCCGTTCGCGCCGATGTAGCCGACCGCCTCGCCGGGTGAGATCCGCACGGTCAGGTCGTCGACGGCGGTCAGTCGCCTCCGGCGCAGCCCGTCGCGCACGGTGAACTGCCGGGTCAGCCCGACGGTCTCGACGATCGCTGTCTCGACGATCGCAGTGTTGACGATTGGAGTCTCGACGATCGCAGTGTTGACGCTCATGCTCAACCGCCGCCTCCCTGGTAGTGCCGGACGCCCCAGCGCCAGCACAGCAGCGCCATGGCCCACGCCCAGACAGCCGCGAGTGGCCCGCACCAGCCAAGCCACCTCGGCAGCCACTCCGGTCCAGGCAGACCGAGCAGGATCAGCGTCGGCAGGTACCCCGTGAAGGCCATCGGAAAGAAGAAGCCGAACAGGACCTTCAACGGCCGGGACCAGAGCGACGCTGGCTGGGTGGCGGCGTAGCGGCCGCCATACACGAACGCGTTGGTCATCTCCCGGCCGTCCACCAGGAAGAACTGCAGGCCGCCCGCCCAGACGAACAGCGCGGCGAACGTCGCGACACCGCTGACCAGGGCGGTCGCCAGCAGCGCGGCCGCGGCCGGGCCCCAGGGAACGTCGCCCAGGGCCAGACCGGCGACCAGCGCGGCCAGGCCGACCGACGCGCGCGCCAGCCGCCGCAGGCTGAGGTCGCTGGTGACCAGCTGCAGCAGCAGCGGCTGCGGCCGCAGGTAGAAGACGTCGAAGGTGCCGGCGCGCAGGTACGTCGGCAGCCTGTCGCAGTGCCCGAAGGCGAGGTCCGCGAGTGAGAAGGAGAGGTCGGCCAGGCCGAACACCAGCAGCATCTGGCGGAACTCCAGGCCGCCGAGCCGGGTCGTGGCGTGAAAGACCACCCACACCTCGGCCAGTTCGATCACGGCCGACAGCAGCGAGCTGACCAGGTCAAGGGCGAAGTTCGCCCGGTAGGAGGTCTGGGAGCGGGCCCGGGACGCGAGCACAGCCCGGTACGCAGGGCGAGCGGCTCAGCCACCCTGGATCTCCAGGCGGTGCCGGCCGGCGCGCGTCAGCGCCTGGCCGAGCCCGCCGACGCCGACCAGCCAGGCAACCTGCGCCGCTACCAGGGTGAGCGCGCCGGTGATGTCCACGCGATCAGCGAGGATGCCGACCGGATACATCATCATCGACGGGAACGGCGTCGCCTGGGCCAGGAGTTCGAGCCACCGCGGGAACATGCTGATCGGCACGAACAACCCGGCGAGGAAACCAGAGGCCACCATGTAGACGAGCTGCACCCCGCGCGTCTCCACCAGCCAGAAGCCCGCGACGGCGACCAGGTAGACGGTCGCCGCCGAGATCACGACCGCGAGAAGCAGGCTCGCCACGCCGAGAAGGCAGGCCGTGACCGACCCGGGCAGCTTCATCCCGACGACGAACCCACCGATCAGCAGCTGTGGGATCCCCCGGGGAATAAACGCGAACAGCGCCTGCCCGACCTCGGTTGTGATCGTGGCGGCTTGCACGTCCAGCGGGCGCAGGAAGTCGACGGCGATCTGGCCGTCCTTGATCCTCTCCGCGATCTCGCTGCCGCCCCAGAAGTTGACCGAGCCGAGCATCGCCTGGGACAGCCAGATGTAGGTGCCCATCTGCGCGATGTCGTACCCGCCGATCTCACCCCCCGCCGCCCGGACCGCGGCGAACAGCACCGCGACCTTCAGCAGCCCGAACGTCGTGTTCGAGAGCAGCCCACCCAGCGCGGCCAATCGGTAGGTCGACTGCCGGCGGAACCCTGCTACCAGCAGCAGCCAGTAGACCCGAACCGTCGCGCGCATAGAACCACCAACAATACAGTCTGATCCAGGAATACGGTCTGGTCCGGGCCCCCAGAAGCCTCGGCCGCAGCTGATGAAGGCGTAGCGGCCAGGCATGTTGACGTGGTGGTCGACCCGCGGCGACGTACGGTGTGTGCGGCAGGTCACACGCGCGCCGTAGGCGCGCCTTGAGGCCGTGAAGAAATCTCGGCCCCGTGAAGAAACCTCGCGATGAGTTAGATCCGCTCTGCCCCCCTGGGTCAGATGACTACGATCGGTAGGTGGCGCGCCTTCGCAAGCTCGACGGTGGCGGCGGTCCCTCCTGCCTTGCTGCTCTTCCGCCCGTCCCACACGGCAAACATACGATCAGCCCGAGAAAGAACTTCATTATTAGCCGCTTCGTAGGGGACGTAATGAAGTAACAAATACGTGATCGAGAGCATCATCGCAGGTCACAGGCCTGTGGAGGGTTCGAAACGCGCAAGTTATTTCATTTCGACTCCTTGCAAGTCGTTTCTCCTATTGTCGGAAGTGCTACGAACTACTAATCATGACCAATGGGCGAACTCGGTCACGAAAGGCGGAGATCTCTCGATTCGCTGAACTGTGCGCCGCCGACCTGTATAGTCGACTTAGCTTCACCCTGACTCGGGTGGACTGAGGGGACGTAATGAAGTAACAAATACGTGATCGAGAGCATCATCGCAGGTCACAGGCCTGTGG
>NZ_CDWRCK010000231.1:0-6593 GCF_977927595.1 Frankia sp. CcWB3 | reverse complement strand
TCGTACGTGTTCGTCGACGCCGCCGACGGGCACGGCCTGTCTGGTTAGATTGAGGGCCGCACCGACGCCGCCGCGCTGACTGTTTGCGCCGGGACGAGCGGGTTCCGGCCTGATGGCCGTCGCCAGCTCGCCTCGGCGCAAACAGATTCAACTCTCGCCATTTTCGTGGGATGTTGTCAGCGGCGCAGCGGCGGTGTGACGGGCTCGGGCTGAGGGGCCACGGCCGCCTGGGCTGCGTCCGCGAGCAGCCGGCGCTCTTCAGCGGTCGCCAACAATCCCCCGGGCGCGACAAAACGGGAGGCTACATAGTCCGCTTCGGTAGTGGGTATCGGCACCCGGGTGCGGACAGCCCGTATGCACACCCGTACCGCATCGGCGAGCACGACGAGCACCAGCAGGGCGAACACTATCGCCATGATCCCGTCCAAGGTCGAGTTCTGGACGACTTTGTGCATGTCGCTGATGCTCTTCGCGGGCGCCAGAACCCTGCCTTCGTCGAGCGCGTCGGCATAGCGGTTCCGTTGGGCGAAGAAGCCGAGCTTGGGATCGTCCGAGAAAACCTTCTGCCAGGCCGCGGTGAAGGTGACGGCGACATCCCAGCCGAGCGGGACGCCGGGCACCCAGGCCCACCGCGCTCGCCCACTCTTGACGAACAGGGTGGTGACGACCGCCAATGCGATGGCGGCAAGCATCTGGTTGGCCATCCCGAACAGCGGGAACAGCTGGTTGATGCCGCCGAGCGGGTCGGTTGCCCCGGTCCAGAGGAAGTAGCCCCAGGCGCCGACCACCAGCGCGCTGCTCAGCCAGACCCCGGGCCACCAGCTCACCCGGCCGATTGGCTTCCACACGTTCCCGAGCATGTCCTGCAACATGAATCGGCCGACCCGGGTGCCGGCGTCGACAGTGGTCAGGATGAACAATGCCTCGAACATGATCGCGAAGTGGTACCAGAAGGCGGCGAGGCGACCGCCCCCGAATGCGCCTGAAAGGATGTTGGACATGCCGACAGCGAGCGTCGGTGCACCTCCGGTGCGGGCTACCAGCGTCGATTCGCCGACGGCCCGGGCCGCGGATTCGAGGGCGTCCGGGGTGATGGTGAAACCGAGGTTGGTGACCGCGGACGCAGCCGACGCCGCGGTCTTGCCGACGACCCCACCGGGCGCATTCATGGCGTAGTAGAGGCCCGGGCTGAGCACCGCCGCCGCGATCAGCGCCATCAGTGCGACAAGGGACTCGGTCAGCATCGCCCCATAACCGATGAGCCGGACCTGGGACTCCTTCTGGATCATCTTCGGCGTGGTGCCGGACGCGATGAGGGAGTGGAATCCGGACAGGGCACCGCAGGCGATGGTGATGAAGAGGAACGGGAACAGGCTGCCGGCGAACACCGGCCCGTTTCCCCTGGTCGCGAAAGTACTGATTGCGTCCGCCTGAAGTACCGGAAATTCGACGAGAACGCCGATGGCGAGCAGCCCGATGGTGCCGACTTTCATAAAGGTCGAGAGGTAGTCGCGGGGCGCGAGCAGGAGCCACACCGGCAGCACCGAGGCGACAAAGCCGTAGCCGACGAGGCAGGCGACCAGTGCCTTCGGGCTGAGTGTAAAGGCGGAGGCGAGGGCGGAGTCCTGGATCCAGCGGCCGCCGACAAGGGCCGCGAACAGTCCGGCGACACCGACGGCGGTGGCCTCAGCGACCCGGCCGGGTCGCAGCACCCGCAGGTAGATGCCCATGAACAGGGCGATCGGGATGGTCATTGCGATCGAGAAGGTGCCCCATGCAGAGGCGGCGAGCGCGTTCACCACGACAAGCGCCAGCACCGCCAGCAAAATGATCATTATGGCGAAGACAGCCACCAGTGCCGCTGTCCCGCCCACCGGGCCGATCTCGTCGCGCGCCATCTGGCCCAGGCTCTTGCCGTCCCGCCGCATGGAGAAGAACAACGTCACCATGTCCTGCACGGCACCGGCGAAAATAACACCGGCGATGATCCAGATCGTCCCGGGCAGATACCCCATCTGTACGGCGAGCACCGGGCCGACGAGCGGACCGGCCCCGGCGATGGCAGCGAAGTGGTGGCCAAACAGGACCCGCCGGTCGGTCGGCTGGTAGTCGACGCCGTTGTCGAGGCGTTCGGCCGGCGTCGCCCGGCTGTCATCCACCCGCAGCACCCGGTTTGCGATGAACCGGGCGTAGAAGCGGTAGGCGATGGCGAAGGATCCCAGGCCGGCGAGCAGGATCCACGCCGCAGAGATCGACTCGTGGCGGGACATCGCGAGCACAGCCCAGCTGATCGCGCCGGCCGCCGACACCGTGGTCCAGATGGCTATCGAACGGAGCCGGCCGGTCCTCCGGCCAAGGCCAGGCCCACGACCGCCGCCAGGCGGAAGGCCGGTTCCGGCAGTATCGAGACGGGTAGTCATACGAGGCGTCCTTTGGCGAGAGCGGCCCGGCCGAGCAGGTCAGCGAGCCCGACATCGGGCGGCAGGTCGGTGCTGAAGTGCCGGAAGCCGAGCCGCGAGCGGCAGTCGACTGTGACATCGCGGCCCAGGAGGAACGGATAGGCGAGTGGATGGGCTACGGCGCTGCCACCGGGATCCGCGTCCACCGGGCGGAAGCCCCGGTGCCGCGGCACGAGCGCCCGCGGCGCGGTGCGCAGCCACAGTTGACCGGTGCAGGCGCAGCACAGCCCCAGCGGGGCCCAGTCAAAAACGACTACCTCGCCCTCGCGGAGCGCCGCGCGGGCCCGGTCGGTGAACCGGATCATCGCAGGCCTTCCGGCGCCGTCCCCCGACTGTGCAGCCGCCAAGCGGCGGCGGTCAGCAGCGCGCTTAAGGGCACCCAGGCAAGCTGATACCAGTAAAAGAACGGCACCCCGGCCAGCCGTGGCTCATCCTGCGCATAAAGCGGGACCGCCAGCAGGGCTGCGAACGGTGTCCCGAGGCACGCGACCGCGGCGGTTCGCCGCCGACGTGCCGCCGCGCGGGCCGGACGACCGGCGGCCGGCCGGCCTGTTGCAGGCACGGGCGCTGCCGGGACGCCTGCCGCGGAGTTCGCCGGGGCACCCCGCTGGGTGTCCCGGCCCTGCTCATCGTGCCACATCCTGATCTCCCTGCATTTTGATCTTCCTGGTGGTAAGCCACCGCCTGGCCCAGGTACCCAGGCCGGGTGGTCACGCAGGCCGCGATGGTGTCACCGGGAGAGTTGCTCGCCGCGCCTCCGCGGTTTACGACTTGGTGAGCTACCTGATCTCCCTGCATTTTGATCTTCCTGGTGGTAAGCCACCGCCTGGCCCAGGTACCCAGGCCGGGTGGTCACGCAGGCCGCGATGGTGTCACCGGGAGAGTTGCTCGCCGCGCCTCCGCGGTTTACGACTTGGTGAGCTAGAAGTTTACGGCTTGTTTCGGGATGATGTCGTGTCAACCGCGCCGGCTCGGTGCGCAACTGGAATAAGGACCGGGCGGGACGACCGGGCGGGCTTCCACCGGCAACCTCGCCGCGCCGCACGGGAAGCCGCGTGTAACGGAGGGTGTTCGGATGGCCGACGGGACGACCGTGGCGGGATTCACCGTCGTGATAGCAGGCACTTCGTTACTATCGGTAAGGACGCGCGCGTTCTATCGGCGGGACGAGCTCCCCTCGCCGGAAGGGTGGGCGCTCGCAGGGCGCCCGTTCGGTGGCGTTCTGACCTGGTTCCTGCTCGGCGGTGCGATCTACACCGCATATACCTTCGCCGCGGTGCCCGGCCTCGTCTACGGGGTGGGCGCTCTCGGCTTCTTCGCGCTGCCCTATACGATCATCGTCTATCCGCTAGCCTTCGTGCTCCTCCCACGTCTGGCGGAGACGGCTCGGCGCCACGGCTACGTCACGGTGGACGACTACGTGCGGGAACGCCACCGGTCGCCGCTGCTCGCGCTCGCCGTGGCGCTGACCGGAATCGTGGCCACCACGCCGTACATCGCGCTGCAGTTGGTCGGCGTCCGCGCGGTGCTCGTTGCCGGCGGCCTCATCCCGCCTGGGCTGCCCGGCGACCTGGTGCTGGCCTCGGTGTTCGGGGTGCTCGCCGTCGCGACCTATCACAGCGGCATCCGCGCTCCGGCACTCGTCTCGGTCGCCAAAGGAATTCTGATCTTCCTGGCGGTCTTCGCCGTGGTCGGACTCGTCCTAGCCAGGCTCGGCGGACCCGGCGAGATCTTTGCTGCGGCACGGCGGAACATAGCCGCGGACGGCTTGCCGGATCCGTCACTCACGCTGGAGCCGTCGACGTTCGCCGCGTTCGCGAGCCTCGTGCTCGGCTCGGCGATGGCCCTGCTGGTGTACCCACACGTGCTCACCGCCGCCTTCGCGGCGAAGAACCCCGACGTCCTGCGCCGCTCGGCGGTCACCCTGCCGGCCTGCTCGGACTCTTCGGGCTGCTCGGCGTTGCCGCCTTGGCCGCGGGGGTACGCGCACCCCGCGGGCAGGCCGAAGCAGCTGTCCCGCTGCTCGTCCAGCAGCTGGCCCCGCCGGTTGCCACCGGCGTCGTCTTCGGCGCGCTCGTTGTCGCGGCGCTCGTCCCCGCGGCCGTGATGTCGGTGGCGGTCGCTATGCTCTTCGTCCGCAACGTATACGTCGAGTATTTTCACCCCACGGCCACCCCCAAGCATCAGGTCCGGGTGGCCCGCGGTGCCTCGCTGGTGACAAAGATCGGGGCATTCGCCTTCGTGCTCGGTCTGCACGACCAGGATGCCATCGATCTGCAGCTGCTGGGCGGGGTCTGGATACTCCAGACCTTCCCGGCGGTCGGGATCGTCCTGTTCTCCACCTGGCTGCATCGCGGTGCGCTGCTCGCCGGATGGGCGGTAGGAATGGCGGCGGGAACCTGCCTGGTAACCTCCGGCGAATTCTCCGCGGTGGTGAACCTGCACCTGTTCGGGGCGTCCGTGCCGCTGTACACGGCGCTCCTCGCGCTCGGGCTGAATCTGGCGGTCGCCACCGCGCTCACCCCGGTCCTTCACCGCGTCGGCGTGGCCCGAAGCAGCCGGATATCCCAGGTGGACCGACTCCCCCGGCCGGACGCGCCGGGATGGCGGTGAGGGGACGTAATGAAGTAACAAATACGTGATCGAGAGCATCATCGCAGGTCACAGGCCTGTGGAGGGTTCGAAACGCGCAAGTTATTTCATTTCGACTCCTGAGCGGCGGTGCAGGGCATCCTCAAAGATCCAGCAGCCGTCACTGCCGGCGACGCCGCTACTCTGCTGCCGGCCGGGGAGATCCAGGTGAATCTTCACGATCTTGATCGGGAGACCGCCCTCACGCGACTCTTCAATACCCACTACGTCTCATTGGTACGACTGGCCGCCCTCCTCGGCGCGGACGACCCGGAGGATATCGCCGCGCAGGCGTTCTACGAGCTCTACCGGCGCTGGCGAAAACTGCGGGACTCGACCGCCACCCTGCCGTATCTACGTAGCATAGTCTGCAATCTCACCCGAATGCGACTACGCCATCTCCAGGTCGTCCGAAAACATCTGGAATGGCCATCAGGCCAGGTAGAATCGGCGGAGACGCAATCGCTGCTGCGACACGAACAGCGAGCTGTAGTCGTCGCGTTACAGCGGCTTTCGCCGCGCCAGCGGGAGGCCCTGGTACTGCGGCACTGGCTCGGCCTGAAGGAATCCGAGATAGCCGCGGTCATGGGGATTTCCTGCGGCGCAGTGAAATCCCCATGCGGCCCGGGGAATGGCGGCGCTGTCCCGCGCGATGGAGTCCCAGACATGACGTATCACACCGGGCCGCTCAACGACACCGAACGACGGCTGCGCGACGCCCTGGACGCTCTCGCCGACGGCGTGCCCGTGTCGCCCGACGCCTACCGGCGGGCGCGGGCCACCTGGCGCCGCCGCGAGCGCCGCAGGCGGCTCATCCTCGCCGTCGTCATCGCGGTGGTCTTCACCTTCGCGAACCTGGTCGGCCTGTGGGCGCTCAACCACTGACCGGTGTGGACGTCGCCCGACCGCAGGCTGTGACACACCCGCGTCGCTCCACCTTGTGAATCCTCGCAAGCACGCTTACGCCACACCTCTCCCCTTGACGTGCGCTACTGTGGTGCTCACGGTGTTAAGTGAACAATAGCTAGCCCATGGAGCGATGATGAGCGGTCGGGTGATGGTGGCGGGCGTCGGCATGGTGCCGTTCGCGACGCCGAGCAGGAGCGACAGCTACGACGTGCTGGCCGAGGGGGCGGTCAGGGCGGCGTTGGCCGATGCTGGGATCGACCTGGCTGCGGTCCAACAGGCGTACGCCGGCTATGTGTACGGCGACTCGACGAGCGGGCAGAAGGCGCTGTACCGGGTGGGGATGACCGGGGCGCCGGTGGTGAACGTGAACAACAACTGCTCGAGTGGGTCGTCGGCGCTGTTCCTGGCGCGGCAGGCGGTGGCTTCCGGGGCGGCGGACTGCGTGCTGGCGTTCGGGTTCGAGCAGATGCGGCGCGGCGCGCTGACGATGCAGTGGGACGACCGGCCCAACGCCTTCGGGCGGTTCGACGAAGTGGTCACCAAGGTGCAGGGCGAGGTCGAGGGGGTGCCGTTCGCACCGCGGTACTTCGGCTC